>NZ_JBIVON010000001.1:0-254623 GCF_044754145.1 Streptomyces sp. NPDC093149 | reverse complement strand
CCCAGCAGCGAACCGGCGGCCACGATGCCCACCAGTGCCGCGAAGGCGAGGACCGCGAGGTCGAGGCCCAGGTGCGCCTGGGTGCCGATGAGCAGTCCGCGCAGGGCGTCGACCTCGTAGCTCAGCGGGTTCACCCTGCTGACGGCCTGCAGCCAGCCGGGCATCAGGGCGACCGGGTAGAGCGCGTTGGACGCGAAGAACAGCGGCATGGTGATGGCCTGGCCGATGCCCATCAAGCGGTCGCGGGTCAGGACGATCCCGGCGATCGACACCGACAGGCAGGAGAAGAACGCCGAGGCGAGCACGACCACCACGACAACACCCAGCAGCCGCAACGGGTTCCAGGTCATGCCGACACCGATCAGTGCGGCGATCACGATGACGACCGCGGCCTGGATCACCGCCTTCACCCCGGCGGCGAAGGCCTTGCCCGTCACCAGGGCGGTGCGGGGCGTGGGGGTGACCATGAGTTTGGTGAGGACGCCGGAATCCCGCTCCCAGATGATCATGATCCCGTAGAAGATCGCTATGAACATGGCGGACTGGGCGATGATGCCGGGTGCGAGGAAGTCGAGATAGGGGACGCCGCCGGTCGGGATGGCGTGGATACGGGAGAACGTCACGCCGAAGATCAGCAGCCAGAGGGCGGGCTGGACGGCGCGGGTGTAGATCTCGGTGCGGTCGTGGCGCAGCTTCTGCATCTCCACGACGCACATCGCGATGACGCGCGCGGGCACGACGCGCCAGCCGGTGCGGGGCGGTGGCGGGGTCAGCAGCAACGCGAAGCGCTGTTCCGGAGGGCCGGACTCAGCCGAGGCGGGATGCGGTGCGACGGGTGCGGCGGACATCTTGGAACGCTCCCTTCCCTTCGTCGGAACCGGAGCCGGAACCGGGGTCGTCCAGTCCGCGCCCGGAGTGGTGACGGAAGACGTCCTCCAGGGACGGCGGCGGCAGGCCCGTCTCGTCGGATTCCCGGCGGTGGACGACGAGTTCCTGCTTCAGCTCGGCGGGGGTGCCGAGCGCGCGCAGCCGGCCGAGGTGCATCAGCGCGAGCCGGTCGCAGCGCCGGTCGGCCTCGTCCATGGAGTGGGTGGTGACCAGCACGGTCATGCCGGTGCCGATCCGTATCTCGGTGATGCGGTCCCAGACGCTGTCCCGCGCGATCGGGTCCAGGCCGATGGTGGGCTCGTCCAGGATCATCAGCCGGGGCGCGCTGACCAGGGCCTGCGCGAGTTCGAGGCGGCGGACCATGCCGCCGGAGTACGTGGCGACGAGCCGGTGCGCGACCTCGCCGAGGCCGACCGCGTCCAGGGCCTGGGAGACCCGTGCGGCACGCCGGCGGCGGGGCACGTCGAAGACGCGGGCGAAGAGCTGGACGTTCTCCCGGCCGGTGAGGCTCGCATCGGCGGACAGCTGCTGCGGCACGTAACCGAGCAGACGCCGCACCGCCATCCTGTGCCGGGCCGCGTCCTGGCCGAACACCTCGATGACGCCGGGCGGTACGGGCAGCAGTGTGGTGATCGCGCGCAGGGTGGTGGTCTTGCCCGCGCCGTTGGGCCCGAGGAGGCCGAACACCTCCCCCGGGCGGACCAGCAGATCCAGGCCGTCGACGGCCTTCGCGTCGCCGAAGCTGTAGCTCAGCCCGGTGCAGTTGAGGGCGGGCGTGGTCTCCGTGGTCACGCGATCTCATCTCCTTCGCGCAGCGAGTCGGCGAGTCTGCGCAGGGCCGGGAGCGCGGCGGTCAGTGCCGCCCGGTCCGCCGTGTCCAGTCCGGCCAGGTGTTCGCGGAAGAGCGCCTCGCGGCGGGCGTGCCAGTCGCGCAGCCTCCCGGTCCCCGCGGGGGTCGGGTACAGCAGCGCGGCGCGTCCGTCGCCAGGGTCCTTCTCCCTGCGCAGCAGCCCTTCGGCGACGAGGTGGTTCACCAGGGTGCTGACCGAGTTGGCCGCGAGACAGAGACGGCGCGCGGCCGTCGAGACCCGGATGCCGGGCTCGGCGGCCACCAGCCGCAGCAGCTCGGCGTGCGCCCCTCGCATCCGGGGGACGCTCAGACCGCTCCACAGGCGTCGCCGGGCGAGCCTCTGGATGCGGGGCAGGAGTCCGGCGAGCTCATCGGGGAGATCACCCGCCGCCATCTGCCCATTTTAGCTCCGTATGCGAGCTAATGTCCCTATCTGGAGCGGTCCGGACGCGGGGGTGGTCCGCCCCGCCGCTCGACCGCCCGGAACCGCGGGCTCAGCGCTCCGTGAACCGCTCCCCGCACCGGCTGCAGAACACCGGCTCGGGGTCCTGCGAGAGCCGGCCGCACCCGGGACAGACCCGGTCCAGCATGCAGGGCGCCTCACCGCCCTCGTACGCCGCCGGGGACGCGGCCCGGGACGGCGCCGAGGGCTTGATCGTCAGGCCGGGGCGGCGACGGTGGACGGTCACGTACGCCAGCCCCTCCGGCCCCGCGACGAGCGCGCGGCGCGAGGTACGGGGCAGCCAGACGACCGTGGTCGGGGTCAGGTCCGTCACGTCGCCCCCGGCCACGACCCGGCCGCCGCCCGCGACGACGACGAGCAGGACGTCCAGGACGTCCTCCTGATGCTCACCGACCTCGGCGCCCGCCGGAAGGCGTACGAGATTGGCGTCCAACTCGCGCCCGCTCTCGACCAGTTGCCACAAGGCGCCGCGCTGCTCGGGGGACGCGGTGGCGAGCAGATCATTCAGTACGGCCAGTGCCCGGGGTGCGGAATTCACAGCGCTCAGGCTACGCCCGCCCTACTCTGGCCCCTTTGCCCGCAGATCCACCGGCAGGAACGAGGAGCCGCCGCGCCATGGACCGCAAGCCCGACGAGAAGTACCCGCCGATCGAACCGTACGAGCACGGAATGCTCGATGTCGGGGAAGGCAACCTCGTGTACTGGGAGGTGTGCGGCAATCCGCGCGGCAGACCCGCGCTCGTCGTGCACGGCGGTCCGGGGTCGGGCTGCACCGACCGGTCGCGGCGGTACTTCGACCCGGACCGCTACCGCGTCGTCCTCTTCGACCAGCGGGGCTGCGGCCGTTCCACCCCCCACGCGAGCGACCCCGCCACCGACATGCGGTTCAACACGACCGACCGGCTGATCGCCGACATGGAGCGGCTGCGCGACCACCTCGGGATCGACAGATGGCTGCTGTATGGCGGGTCCTGGGGTTCGACACTGATCCTCGCGTACGCCGAGCAGTACCCGGAGCGGGTCTCGCAGATCGTGATCCCGGCGGTCACGACGACCCGGCGCAGCGAGATCGACTGGCTGTACCGGGGCGCCGGGCGGATCTTCCCCGAGGCGTGGGACCTGTTCCGGGCCGGTGTGCCGGAGGCCCGGAGCGATGCCACGGCGGACATCCTCGCCGCGTACGCCCGGCGGACGGAGAGCCCCGACGCCGGTGTACGGGAGAGGGCGACCACCGACTGGTGCGCCTGGGAGGACGCGGTGCTCTCCCAGGAGACGTACACCGGACCGCCGCCGTACAGCGGGCGCCCCGGCCGGGCCCGGCAGGCGCTGGTGCGGATCTGCTCGCACTACTTCTCGCACGGCGCCTGGCTGGAGGAGGAGCAGTTGATCCGGGACGCGGGACGGCTGGCGGGAATTCCGGGCGTGCTGGTGCACGGGCGGTTCGACCTGGGCGGCCCGCTGATCACCGCGTGGGAACTGGCGAAGGCGTGGCCGGACGCGGAACTGACCGTGATCGACGGTTCGGGGCATCTGGGCGGCCCGGCGACGAGCCGGGCGGTGCTGGCGGCTCTGGACCGGTTCGCGCAGCAGCCCCCGCCGGACCGTTTCTGACGTACGGCTCGCAGGAACCGGTGGCGGCACACGGGGGCGCCACCGGCCGACGGCGACGCACCGGCGCACCGGCACGACGTACGAAAGCAGTGGCAACCGGTCCGATGGGACCGGGCCCGATCCCGGCACCCGGCGCTCCCCGGACGGGCCCCGTGCCACCCGCGTAGACACGGCGGATTCCGGTCATGGCAAGCTGTGTCTTCGCTGTATGCGCGCGACGGCACTCGTACCCCCCACTGGTCTTGTGACGACCGGTGCTGTCGCCTGACGCAGCGCGTGACGAAACGACAGTCCAAAACGATCCCTGGGGTACGACTTGAGATCGAAGAAACGAATCTGGATCACGGCTGCCGTGGCCACGTCCGCCGTGGCGGGCGTCCTGGTCTTCGAGGGCGTGACGGGCAATCCCTCGGCGGACTCGGACGCCAAGTCCGGACCGGCCAGGACCGATGTGCGGGCGACCGCGCTGAAGGTCGACGGCGACGGCACCACCGCCGTGCTCGGCAAGCGGGACACCAAGCCCTTCAGCATGCTGGGTGTCACCTGGACCGACCCGGCGGCCAAGGTCGCGGGAGCCGTGGAGGTGCGGACCCGGTCCGCCGCCGACGGGAAGTGGACGTCGTGGCTGCCGCTCGAAACCGACGTCGACGGGCGCGCGGAGACCGGCCGGTCCGGCGTGCGAGGGAGCACCGAGCCGCGCTGGGTCGGCCCGTCCGACGGTGTCGAGGTACGGATCAACGCGGGGGGCAAGGTCTCCACGAAGCTGCCCGCCGGGCTGCGGCTGGACACCGTGGACCCGGGGCGGACCGGCACCCTGAACGCGGACCCCGCCGCCTTCGCCGCCGACCTCCCCGCGGACGCCCCCTCGACCGATCCGACCGACGGCCCTTCGGAACCGGTCACGCCCGAGCCGCCCGCGCCCGGCGAGGCCACACAACCGCCCGCCGAGGTCCCGCCGACCGACCCTGCGTCGCCGTCCCCGTCCGCCCCGGCCACGGACGCCACGACTCCCCCGGCGAGCCCGACCCCTGCTCCGTCGGTCAGTTCGTCCCCGGCCGAGACCCTGCCGCCCGCGCCGCCGTCGACCGTGCCGAAGCCGCCCATCACCCCGCGTGCGGGCTGGGGCGCCGACGAGTCGATCAGCCCGGAGGCCCCGGAGTACACGGACACCGTCAAGGCCGTCTTCGTGCACCACACCGCCGGGACCAACAACTACACGTGCGCCGAATCCCCGGCCGTCATACGCAGCGTGTACGCGTACCACGTCCAGAGCGAGAAGTGGAAGGACATCGGTTACAACTTCCTGGTCGACAAGTGCGGCACGATCTTCGAGGGGCGTAAGGGCGGCGTGGACCGGCCGGTCTTCGGCGCGCACACCTACGGCTTCAACCGGCAGACGGCCGGCATCGCGGTCCTCGGCACCTACACGGACTCGGCCGCCCCGAGCGCGGTGACCACCTCGGTGGCCCGGCTCGCCGCGTGGAAGCTCGGGCAGTACAAGGGCGACCCGGCGGGCAGCACCATGCTCACCGCGGGCGCCACCGGCGGCAACCTCGCCGGCACCAGGTTCACCGCCGGTACGCAGTACTCCTTCAAGCAGATCTCCGGCCACCGCGACGGCTTCGCGACCGAGTGCCCCGGCACCCAGCTGTACGGACAGCTGCCCGCGATCCGCAGCCTCGCCGCGGGACCCGTCACCGGACTGGCCATCAAGTCGGTGACCGGCGCCGGGCTCTCGGGCACGACGTACTACACCAAGTCCGCGGTCACCGTGGGCTGGTCGGCGACCACCCCGAGCGCGTTCGTCTCCAAGTACGAGCTCCTGGTCGACGGCAAGTCCGTCGCCACCACCGCGGGCACCGCCACCTCGGCCAAGGCCACGCTGGCCGTCGGCACCCACAAGGTGGAGGTCCGCGCCACCCACCAGTCGGGCAAGGTCAGCACGTCCGCGGCGGCCACCGTGGTCGCCGACCAGACGGCGCCCACCTTCACCACCAAGCCCAACCTGGCCCTGCGCACCGGCACGGTGGACACCACGGCCGTCCCGGTCACCCTGAAGTGGAAGGCCACCGACGCCGCCTCGCTCAAGGAGGTCAGGCTCACCGCCCCGGTCGCCAAGACCTACGGACCGACGACCACCAGCGCCTCGCACACCGCGAAGTCGGGCGTGGCGACCAGCTGGGCCATGACCGCGTACGACCAGGCGGGCAACACCGCCGCCGCGTCCGTCTCCGGCACACCGGTCATCGTCCAGGAGAGCTCGGCGACGAAGACCGGCACCTGGACGACGAAGTCCTCGTCCAGCTACCTCGGCGGCAAGTCGTACTCCAGCTCGTCCAAGAACGCGAGCCTGAGCTGGACGTTCACCGGCCGCTCGGTCGCCCTGGTCGTCTCCAGGGCCGCCACCTCCGGCCAGGTGTACGTCTATGTGGACGGCGCGAAGGTGTCCACGGTGGACCTGAAGTCCACCACCACCAAGTACCGCGACGCCCTGTGGACGCAGAACTGGACCAGCAGCGCCAAGCACACCGTCAAGATCGTCGTCGTGGCCACGTCGGGCCGTCCGACGGTCACCACCGACGGGATCGTGTACCTGAAGTGACCGTCTGAGGCGTTCGGTCGCCCCTTCGCATGACGCTCCTGCCCCTGGAACTCCGCCGGGGGCAGGACGCGTTCGGGGTCGCCCTTGCTTCGAGCGGACTCGAAGGCGTTGGCTTGGTGTCCATGAAGTACACGCAGCTCGGACGCACCGGACTCAAGGTCAGCCGCCTCGTCCTCGGCACCATGAACTTCGGCCCGCAGACCGATGAGGTGGACAGCCACGCCATCATGGACGCGGCGCTGGACACGGGTCTGAATTTCTTCGACACCGCGAATGTCTATGGCTGGGGCGAGAACAAGGGCCGTACCGAGGAGATCATCGGCACCTGGTTCGCCAAGGGCGGCGAACGCCGCGACAAGGTGGTCCTGGCCACCAAGATGTACGGGAACATGGGCGCCGACGGCGAGGCCTGGCCCAACCACGACAAGCTCTCCGCCGTGAACATCCGGCGCTCGGTCGAGGCGTCGCTGAAGCGGCTCCGGACGGACTACATCGACCTGTACCAGTTCCACCACGTCGACCGGAACACCCCCTTCGAGGAGATCTGGCAGGCGATCGACGTCCTGGTGCAGCAGGGCAAGATCCTCTACGCGGGCTCGTCGAACTTCGCCGGCTACAAGATCGCCCAGGCCAATGAACTGGCGGCCCGGCGCGGCTCGTTGGGTCTGGTCAGCGAGCAGTGCATCTACAACCTGATCGAGCGCCGCGCCGAGATGGAGGTCATCCCGGCCGCCCAGGAGTACGGCCTCGGGGTCATCCCGTGGTCCCCGCTGCACGGCGGTCTGCTGGGCGGTGTGCTGAAGAAGGAGCGCGAGGGCACGGCGGGGCGCTCGGTCTCCGGCCGCAGCGCGGACGCGCTGCGGGACCCGTCGCAGCGCGAGAAGATCCAGGCGTACGAGGACCTGCTCGACAAGCACGGTCTGGAGCCGGGCGAGGTCGGCCTGGCCTGGCTGCTCTCCCGGCCGGGGGTCACGGGGCCGATCGTCGGGCCGCGCAACCAGGAGCAGTTGGACTCGGCGCTGCGGGCCCTGGATCTCGACCTCTCGGCGGAGCTGCTGGCCTCGCTGGACGAGATCTTCCCGGGGCCGGGACCGTCGCCGGAGGCGTTCGCCTGGTGAGGGCGGTCTGACGGACTGTCCGTCCGGCAGGTAAGGGCCGCCGTTGCCCCGTCCCCGTTCGGGGGCGAGGGCGACGGCGGCCCGTTGCGTGCCCGACGACGCGGCGAGGTGCCGCAGCCCGCCAGGGGGTACGGGACAGCCCTCAGGCGTCGAGTTCCTTGAGCGTCTCCCCGAGCCAGCCCAGCTCCGTCTCGCTGGTCGCGCGGGCGATCCGCAGCAGTCCCCGCCTGAACGGGTCCTCGAACGCCTCGGCGCCGAGCGGTCGCTCGCCCTCGTAGAAGAAGCTGCTCGGCTCCTCCAGGAACGCGAGCCTGCGCCGCAGCACCTGCGCCTGCTCGGCCCGGGACTCCAGATGGCGCAGGAAGGCGAGGACGGTGAACCAGCGGTTCTCGTCGCTGATGTCCACCTCGTCGGCCTCGCGCAGCCGACGCCGCAACTCCTCGCGTCCCCGCCCGGTCAGGGTCAGGGTGTGGCGGGGGGCGGCCCTGCTGCCCGGCTCGGTCCGGCGCTCCAGCCATCCGGCGCGCTCCAGGCGCTTGATCGCCGGATACAGCGTGCCGTCCGCGATGGGGCGGACGTGTCCGGTGAGGTGGGCGACCCGGCGCTTCAGCTCGTACCCGTGCAGCGGCTGCTCGTACAGAAATCCCAGGATGGCCAGTTCCAGCATGTGGGTATCATCCCCGATGACGTTATACCTCGATGCCGATATATAGTTGCTCCGATGGTCAGATACCGATGATCTCTGCGCAGTGCGGACAGGAGGAGGAGACATGCAGGACGCTCAGGTGACGGCCGACGGCGCGCGCATCCGATGGGTGGAACTGCCCGGCCGCCCCGGCACGTCCCGCACCCGGGTCTATCTGCACGGGCTGGGGGCCTCGTCCGGCCCCTACTTCACCGCGAGCGCCGCCCATCCCCTGCTGGCCGACGGCCGCTCGCTGCTCATGGACCTGCTCGGCTTCGGCATCAGTGACCGCCCCACGGACTTCGGCTACACGCTCGAAGACCACGCCGACGCGGTGGCGGCGGCCCTGGAGGCGGCCGGCGCGCACGACGCGGACGTGATCGCGCACAGCATGGGCGGCGCGGTGGCCATCGTGCTCGCCGCACGCCACCCGCACCTGGTGGCCCGGCTGGTGCTGGTCGACGCCAATCTGGATCCGGCCGCCCCCGACCCCGCGCGGCCGGGCAGCAGTGGCATCGCCGCCCGGACCGAGGAGGAGTTCCTGACCGGCGGCCTGGAGGAGGTGCGCGACCGGGTGGGGCCCCACTGGTGGGCGACCATGCGCCTCGCGGGGCCCGAGGCGCTGCACCGCACCGCGGTGCATCTCGCCCGCGGGACGACGCCGACGATGCGCGAACTCCTGCTGGACCTGGAGATCCCGCGTACGTATCTGCGCCCGCTGGACGACGGGCCGCTGCCCGGTGAGGACACGCTGATCGAGCACGGGGTGCGGGTCGTGGCGATCCCGGAGTGCGGGCACAACATCATGCTGGACAACCCGGAGGCGTTCGCCGGGGCGACCGCGTCGGCCCTCACCGGGCCGTAGGCGGAGGGGCGCCCGGCCGGACGCGGCGGGTTCGGGCCCGCTCACCTGCACCCGGGCGAGAGGGGCGTACGCCTTCTGGACCCGAACGAGGGGGGCGTACGCCTTCGCCGTCCGTCCGCAGGCCGGCCCTGCGCGTCACTGTCCGACGGCGGCAGCCACGGCGACGACGACGAACATCAGCACGAGCACGGCCGCCATGATGCGGTTTCTGGTCTTCGGATCCACCCTTCGAGCGTAACCGCCGCTCTCAGTGGCCCAACGACCAGGATGCGATCGTCTCGTACCGCGGCTGCTCTCCCGGCACCCCGGCGACCGGCAGGTTGCTGCGTACGAGGGACAGCTCGCCGACCTCCCACGGGGTGCCCTCGAAGTCTCCGAGAGCCTCGACGAAGGGGCGCAGGTCGGCCTGGGTGCGGCTGCGGGCGAGGGTCAGGTGCGCGCTGTAGCGGCGGTGCTCCTCCATCGGGATGCCGGTGCGGCGGGCGGCGGCGCCGGCCCGCTCGGCCAGGAGCCGCAACGTGTCGGTCCCGCCCGCGGCCCCCGCCCACAGCGCCCGCCCGTCGAATCGCCCGGCGCCGTGGATGCGCAGCGGGAAGGGCTCGGTGCGGTGGGCCGCCCGCCCGAGACGTCCGTCCAGCTCGGGCAGCAGTTCCTCGTCCACGGACCCGAGGAACGCGAGCGTGAAGTGCCAGCCGGGCGTACCGGTCCAGCGCAGTTTCCCGGCACCGGGGAGCGCGCGCAGCGGGTCGACGGCACCGCGCAGTTCCTGGACTGCGCGGTCGGGCGGCAACACGGCGACAAAGAGTCTGAGGCGGCTCATGGGCCGAGTGTCGCACCGTGAGGGCGTGTCCCGGGCTCCGTACGTATCGTTGTTCTACGCGGCTGCCCGCGCCCGTGCGGCAGCGGGGAGGAGCGGCACGATGACCGTCGTAGACACCGACAGGATCGAGATGGCCGACAACGGCGACGAGCGCACCTTGGACATGATGTTCGAGTGGCTTGAGCCCACCCCCGAGGGATTCAAGGTCGAGATCGTCGAGGGGATCATCTACATGTCGCCGCAGCGGGACATCCACTGGCGGATCATCCTGGCGCTCATCAGGCAGCTGCTCTCCAGGTACGGGGAGGAGCAATTGACATCCGATGTCCGCTTCGATTTTCCAGGGCGCCTCAACGGCCTCGCCCCGGATGTCGTGGCTCTGGCCGAGGGCGCTGCACATGACGCCAAGGGGCGTTATCGCTACCAGGACATCGAGTTCGTCGCGGAGGTGATCTCCAAGGACACCGCCGCCAACGACTACGGCCCGAAGAAGGCCACGTATGCCACTGCCGGCGTCCCGGTGTACGTCATCGCCGACCCGTACACCGGCACGTGGCACCTCCACACGCTCCCGAAGGACGACGAGTACCGCAGTGTGCTGAGCCTCGATTTCGGCACCCCGATCGACCTGACCGACACCGTCGTCGGCCTCACCCTCCGGACCGATACGTTCCCCCGCGACTGACCGCGCCCCGACACACGGACGGCCCCGACCGGTACCCACCCGGTCGGGGCCGTGCCATGTTGTCGCACGGGCGGTCCTCAGGCCGCCGTGGCCAGCTCCTCGCGCGGGACGAACCGCACATGGGGGCGGCCCGGCCGGAGGTCGACCTGGAGCCGGAGGCCGCCGACGCGGGCCAGCATGAAGCCGACACCGAGCGCGGCCACCAGCGAGAACGCACCGCCGACGATCATGCCCGTACGGACCCCGTAGGCGTCGCTGATCCAGCCGACGATCGGGGCGCCCACCGGCGTACCGCCGGCGAAGACCATCATGTACAGGCTCATGACCCGGCCGCGCATCGCCGGGTCGGCGGCCATCTGGACGCTCGTGTTCGCGCTGATGTTGGTCGTCAGGCCGATCATGCCGATCGGGACCAGCAGGATCGCGAAGAGCCAGACGGACGGCGACAGGGCGGCGACGATCTCCAGCAGACCGAACACCGTGCCCGCGGCCACCAGCATCCGCAGCCGCGAGGAACGGCGGCGGGCGGCGAGCAGGGCGCCCGCGAGGGAGCCGGCCGCCATGAGGATGTTGAAGAACGAGTACATCCCGGCGCCGCCGTGGAAGATCTCGTCCGCGAAGGCCGTGAGCCAGATCGGGAAGTTGAACCCGAACGTGCCGACGAAGCCGACCAGGACGATCGGCCAGATCAGCTCGGGCCGGCCGGAGACGTAGCGCAGGCCCTCGCGCAGCTGGCCCTTGGCGCGCGGCACGACGACGGACTTGTGCAGCTCGCTCGTCCGCATCAGCATCAGGCCGACGAGCGGGGCCGCGAAGGACAGGCCGTTGAACATGAAGGCCCAGCCACTGCCGACCGTGGTGATCAGGACACCGGCGACGGCCGGGCCGATGAGCCGGGCGGACTGGAAGTTCGCCGAGTTGAGACTGACCGCGTTCCGCAGCTGGGCGGGGCCGACCATCTCGGAGACGAACGACTGACGGGCCGGGTTGTCGACGACCGTCACCATGCCGAGCAGGAACGCGATGAGGTAGACGTGCCACACCTGCACGACGCCGGAGAGCGTGAGCACCGCGAGGGCGATCCCGCACAGGCCGAGCGCCGCCTGGCTGACAAGAAGAAGCTTCCGCTTCGGGAGGCGGTCGGCGATGACGCCGCCGTACAGGCCGAAGAGAAGCATCGGAAGGAACTGGAGGGCCGTGGTGATGCCGACGGCGGCGGCCGACCCGGTGAGGCTGAGGACCAGCCAGTCCTGCGTGATGCGGGACATCCAGGTACCGGTGTTGGAGATCACGGCGCCCGTGGCGAACAGGCGGTAGTTACGGATCTTCAGCGACGAGAAGGTCCCGCCGGTCGTGCTCTCGTGGGTGGAAGTCGGTGCGGGGGCGGAGTCTGCTCCGGATCCCGTACTCAAAAGGGTTCGCCTCCTCAGGCATATACATTTCGCTGACTGACGGGATGCGGCGGTGCGGACGGCGCCGGTCATGGACCGGCGCCGTCGCCCCGCTACAGGTGGGCGAGCTTCTCCAGCACGGGCGCCGCCTTGCGCAGCGTCTCCCACTCGTCCTCGTCCAGGCCCTCGGCGAGGGTGGTCAGCCAGGCGTTCCGCTTGGAGCGGCTCTCTTCGAGCATGGCTTCCGCCTGCTCGGTCTGGCTGACCATCTTCTGGCGACGGTCATCGGGGTGCGGTTCGAGTCTGACCAGTCCCTTCGCCTCCAGCAGCGCGACGATGCGAGTCATCGACGGGGGCTGCACATGCTCCTTGCGGGCCAGCTCACCGGGCGTGGCCGAACCGCAGCGGGCGAGCGTGCCGAGCACCGACATCTCGGTGGGGCTCAGCGACTCGTCGACGCGCTGGTGCTTCAGGCGCCGGCCGAGCAGCATCACGGCGGAGCGTAGGGAGCTCACGGCGGCCGCACTGTCGCCGTCGTGGATCAGGTCAGGCATGTTTATTAGGATAACTCATTACCTACCCTAAAGACCATTCGTGTTACACGCGCGAGAGGCAGATCACCTAATCGATCACCCGAACGAGTGAGTCGGCTCCGGAAAGTGACGCGAAACGACCTCCTGGGCCGTAACCCTGCTTGCCATGGGATCGACTGTGCTCAGCCTGCGGATAGACGGTGAGCTGCTCGACCGGCTCCGGCAGCATGCCGCCAAACGCGGAATGAGCGTCCAGGACTATGTGGTCCGGACGCTCATTCGCGACGACTTCGACGAGCGCTTCAAGGCGGCCGTCGACGAGACGGAGAAGTTCTACGGCCCGGAAGGGACCGCGGGGATCAGGGCGGAAGGGGTCACGTGAGGCCGAGGGCCGGCATCGCGTAGTAGAAGACGAAGACCGCCGACACCACGTACATGGCGAGCGGCACCTCGCGCCAGCGCCCGGCCACCACCCGCAGCACGGAGAAGGCGATGAAGCCGATGCCGATGCCGTTGGTGATCGAGTAGGTGAACGGCATCATCAGCATGGCCAGGAAGGCCGGGATGGCGAGCGTGTAGTCGCTCCAGTCGATGTCGCGGACCGAACCCGAGATGATCAGGAAGCCGACCGCCAGCAGAGCCGGGGTGGCCGCCTGCGACGGGACCATGGTCGCCAGCGGCGTCAGGAACAGCGCGGCCGTGAACAGCAGGCCCGTCACGATGCTCGCGAGGCCGGTGCGGGCACCCTCGCCGACACCCGCGGTGGACTCCACGAAGCAGGTGCCCGCGGAGGCGGAGCTCGCACCGCCCGCGGCGACCGCGATGCCGTCCACGAACAGCACCTTGTTGATGCCGGGGAAGTTGCCGTCCTTGTCGGTCAGCTTCGCCTCGTCGCCGACACCGAGGATGGTGCCCATCGCGTCGAAGAAGCAGGACAGCAGCACGGTGAAGACGAACAGGATGCCGGTGAGCACACCGACCTTGTGGAAGCCGCCGAACAGGCTGACCTGGCCGAGCAGTCCGAAGTCCGGTGTGGAGACCGGGTTGCCCGGCCACTGCGGGACGGTCAGGCCCCACGCCTCGCCCGGCAGGCCGGCGACCGCGTTGATGATCAGCGCCACAGCCGTCATCGCGACGATGGAGATCAGGATGGCGCCCGACACCTTGCGGACGATCAGCGCGAGGGTGAGCAGCGCACCGAGGACGAAGACGAGGACCGGCCAGCCGTTGAGGTGGCCGTCGCCGCCGAGCTGAAGCGGAACGGTGGTGTGCGCGGCGTCCGGGATGCGGGAGACGAAGCCCGAGTCGACCAGGCCGATCAGCAGGATGAAGAGACCGATACCGATCGCGATGCCCTTGCGGAGCGACTTCGGCACGGCGTGCATCACGCGTTCCCGCAGCCCCGTCGCGACCAGCAGCATGACCACGATGCCCGCGAGAACGACCATGCCCATCGCGTCCGGCCAGGTCATCTTCGGGGCGAGCTGGAGGGCGACGACCGTGTTGACGCCGAGCCCGGCGGCCAGCGCGATCGGCACATTGCCGATGACACCCATGAGAAGGGTGGAGAAGGCCGCGGTCACCACGGTGGCGGTGACCAGCTGACCATGACTGAGGTAGTGATCGTTTATATCTTTCGCGCTACCGAGAATGATCGGGTTCAGCACGATGATGTACGCCATCGCGAAGAATGTGGCGAATCCGCCGCGGATCTCGCGTGCGACCGACGACCCCCGCTCGGAGATCTTGAAGAAACGATCCAGGCCGCCGCGCGGCTGAGGGGCCATGGAGGGGGTGGAATCGACCGGAGCGGTGGCCGAGGGGGACATGTATGACCTCAGTCGTACGTAGAGGGGGTTAAAAGTGGTCAGCTTTGGACTTTCACACGAATAAATCGAGACATCCGTAAGCAGATTCAGTATGAATACATAAGGCGAAGATCGCTATCTCCGCGCGTAGACCCTTGGGCCGACCGGCCCGACGGCCTTATTCATGCCACCCTTACGGGCTACGGGAGGGTGCGACAGGGGGCGCCATACACTGAGGCCATGGCGAAGTGGACACCGAAGCACGAGGCACCCGAGCCCCTGGAGGGGCCCGTCGTCGCCACCATCACCGGCGGCACGATCCTCTGGTTCGTCCTCTTCCTGGTCCAGTTGCCGTTCTACGGCTGGTTCGACGATCACGGACACCTGTGGTGGGTCTGGACCTGCCTGGCCGGTGCCGGACTCGGCCTGATCGGCATCTGGTACGTGCGAGGGCGCGACGCGGCGCTCAAGCGGGCCGCCGCTGCGGCCGAGGCCGAGGCCTCCGGCACCTCCGCGCCGGGCGCCGGGACGGACACCGGAGGCACGTCCGGCGTCACGGCCTGACCCGACCGGCCCCGCCCGCACATACTCCGGCCCCGCCCGCACACACTCCGGCGCCGCGCGCACACCGTGCGGCATCACCCGGCGCCGCCCGGAACCGCGCTCGTAGCGCCCCGCACCGGGATCCGCGTACCACCGCAGGACCATTCCCCTCCGTTTCCCTCCTCCCGCGGTCTGATCTTCGGACCCCCAGTGGGTGAATCGGACCATCCACCCGTACCGTCGGAACCATGACGCAGCGGGCACCCCATTCCTCCGGCGAGCAGACCCCCGAGGTTTCCGGCTCCAGCCGCCTTCCCCGGCCGGCCATGATCGACGCCGGATCCGAACTCGACCCGGTCCACCCGATGAAGCTGCCGGCCGCGGCCCTGAGCACCCGTGGGCTGACCGCGGCCGAGGTCGCCGAACGGATCGCCCGCGGTGAGGTCAACGACGTACCCGTCCGCTCGTCCCGCTCCGTCCGCGAGATCGTCCGCGCCAACGTCTTCACCCGGTTCAACCTGATCATCGGCGTGCTCTGGCTGATCATGCTGTTCGTCGCGCCGATCCAGGACAGCCTCTTCGGCTTCGTGATCATCGCCAACACCGGTATCGGCATCATCCAGGAGTGGCGGGCCAAGAAGACGCTCGACAGCCTCGCGGTCATCGGCGAGGCCAAACCCACGGTGCGGCGCGACGGTGTCTCGGCCGAGATCTCCACCTCCGAGATCGTCCTCGGCGATCTCGTCGAGCTGGGCCCCGGGGACAAGGTCGTCGTGGACGGCACGGTCGCCGAGGCCGACAGCCTGGAGATCGACGAATCGCTGCTCACCGGCGAGGCCGACCCGGTGCTGAAGCAGCCCGGCGATCACGTGATGTCCGGCAGCTTCGTCGTCGCGGGCGGCGGATCGTTCGCCGCCACGAAGGTCGGCCGCGAGGCCTACGCCGCCCAGCTCGCCGAGGAGGCGTCCCGCTTCACCCTCGTCCAGTCCGAGCTGCGCACCGGCATCTCCACCATCCTCAAGTACGTCACCTGGATGATGGTGCCGACCGCGATCGGCCTGATCATCAGCCAGCTCGTCGTGAACAACAACGACCTCAAGGGGTCGATCGCCCGGACCGTCGGCGGCATCGTCCCGATGATCCCGGAGGGCCTGGTGCTGCTCACCTCGGTCGCCTTCGCGATCGGGGTCGTACGGCTCGGCCGCAAGCAGTGCCTGGTGCAGGAGCTCCCCGCCATCGAGGGACTGGCCCGCGTCGACGTCGTCTGCCTGGACAAGACGGGCACCCTCACCGAGGGCGGCATGGACGTCACCGAGGTGCGGACGCTGAGCGGTGCGGACGACACCTACATCCACCGCGTGCTGGGCGCCCTCGGCGCCTCCGACCCGCGGCCCAACGCCAGCCTGCAGGCCATCGTCGACGCCTACCCGGACGGCGAGGAGTGGCGGTGCACGCAGTCGCTGCCGTTCTCCTCGGCCCGCAAGTACAGCGGTGCCGCGTTCGACGAGGGCGGCGGCCGGGCGTCGGCCTGGCTGCTCGGCGCGCCCGATGTGCTGCTGCCCGACCAGGACCCGGCGCTCGGCGAGATCGAACAGCTCAACGAGCAGGGGCTGCGGGTGCTGCTGCTGGCGCGTGCGCAGGGCGCGCTCGAAGGGCCGGACATGGCCACCGGGGCCGTGCCGAGCGCGCTGGTCGTACTGGAGCAGCGGCTGCGGCCCGACGCCGGGGAGACGCTGGCCTACTTCGCCGACCAGCGGGTCGCCACCAAGGTCATCTCCGGCGACAACGCGGTCTCCGTCGGCGCGGTCGCCGGAAAGCTCGGCCTGCCGGGCGCCGAGAACACCCTGGACGCCCGCCGGCTGCCCACCGATCCGGACGACATGGCCACGGCCATGGAGGACAACGCGGTCTTCGGCCGGGTCACCCCGCAGCAGAAGCGGGACATGGTCGCCGCGCTGCAGTCCCGCGGCCACACCGTCGCGATGACCGGTGACGGCGTCAACGACGTGCTGGCGCTGAAGGACGCCGACATCGGTGTCTCCATGGGTTCCGGCTCCGAGGCGACCCGGGCCGTCGCCCAGATCGTGCTGCTCAACAACAGCTTCGCGACACTGCCGTCCGTCGTCGCCGAGGGCCGCCGGGTGATCGGCAACATCACCCGCGTCGCCACCCTGTTCCTGACCAAGACCGTCTACTCCGTGCTGCTGGCGATCCTGGTGGTCTGCTTCCAGGTCGACTACCCGTTCCTGCCGCGCCACCTGACCCTGCTGTCGACGCTGACGATCGGCGTCCCGGCGTTCTTCCTCGCACTGGCCCCCAACAAGGAACGGGCCCATCCGCACTTCGTGCGCCGTGTCATGCGGTACGCGATCCCGTCGGGCACCATCGCGGCCGGGGCCACCTTCGCGACGTACATGATCGCCCGGAGCCACTACTCCGGCACGGGCGCGCTGGAGGCGGAGACCAGCGCGGCCACGCTCACGCTGTTCCTGGTCTCGATGTGGGTCCTGGCGATCATCGCCCGTCCGTACACCTGGTGGCGGATCTGCCTCGTGGTGGCGATGGGCGTGGCGTTCCTGGTCGTGCTGGTGGTGCCGTGGCTGCAGAACTTCTTCGCGCTGAAGCTGGTGGGAGTGACGATGCCGTGGACCGCGGTGGGGATCGCGGTGGCGGCGTCGGTCGCCCTGGAGTACATCTGGCGGCTGGTCGGCCGCCGGTTCCCGGCGTAGCGCCCTGCGGCGGCGCGGCTGCTTCACGTCGACGAGGTCGTTCGCGTCCCGGGACGCGAACGGGCCGTGTCCGGGAGGACGGGAACCGTCCCCGGACACGGCCCGGAGTGCTGCGTGGTGGTGCCGGCGCGTACGGAGAAGTACGCCGGAACCGCTTCGGGAACTACTACTTCACGTCGACGAAGTCGCCCGCGGTCGTGACGGCCGGGGTGGTGGACGTACCGGCGAAGCTGTAGCGCCAGTAACCGTCGACCGTGGCCTTGGACGTGGTCTTCAGGTTGCCGGTGCTGTTCGTCTTGATGGTCTTGATGGTGGTGTAGGTGGAGCTGGTCTTCTTGCGGAACTGGAGCTTCACCGACTGTCCGGTGTAGCCCTGGTACTTGAAGGTCTCCCAGTTCGCCCGCGAGAGCTTGCCGGTGATCGTGATCGTCCCGCCCTTCTTGACGGGCTCCGGGGCGGCGTTCACCGTCAGCTTCGACAGCCGCTGCACGCGGGCGGTGCTGTAGAAGTCGGTGTAGGCGATGTCGTTCCCGTTACCGGCGAGCGCAGCCGCGGTGACGTGCCAGGTGCCGGCCAGGGAGTTCTTGTACAGGTCGTAGCGCGGGTAGATCGTGAAGGTCAGCTTGCAGGTCGAGGTCGTCGCGTTGACCTTGGTGCACTTCGCCTCGTCCTCGTTCGGCAGGATGGCCCCGTCGATGGTGTTCTCGGAGGACGGGTCCGTGCCGTGCCACAGGTCGACGTAGGCGTCGGCGACACCCGACGCGTGCGACGCGGTGACCGAGACGGAGATCGTCTTCGCGGCCGTGGTGCCCAGGACGATGTCCTTGCCGCCGTTGACGACGACCTTCGAGATGACGGGTTCCGCCGTGGCCGCGCGGGTGGCCGCGGCGGCCTTCGACGATCCCTTGGCGGCGGTGCCGAAGACCTCGGCACCCGACGTCGGCTTGTGCAGGTTCGCAGCGGAGTGGTCGCCCGCCTGGGCGGCCGGAACGGCAAGAGCGGACAGGGCCAGGGCGCCGGAGACGGCAGCAACAGTGGCACGAATGCGCATATGTTTCCCCAGTGGAGAAAGGGGCCCCGCGGGTAGGTGGTGCGGCCCGGGCGGGGCTCGTTGGGTCTGAGAGTCTGCTGACTCTAAAGACAAGACCTCTTACGCGTGTGAAGGGTTGTACGCAAAGTGAAGTTTTTGTGTGTCACCCCGCGGTGAGAGACGCGGCGACCCACGCGGAGGGCCGTGCCCGGAGACGGGAGCCGTCCCCGGGCACGGCCCGCGGTGGTGCGTGTGGTGCGTGTGGTGCGTGTGGTGCGTGTGGTGCGTGTGGTGCGACGGAAACTACTTCACGTCGACGAAGTCACCCGCGGCCGAGACGGCCGGGGTGGTGGACGTACCGGCGAAGCTGTAGCGCCAGTAACCGTCGACCGACGCCTTGACCGTGGTCTTCAGGGTGCCGGTGCTGCTCGACTTGATCGTCTTGACCGTGGTGTACGTGGAGCTGCCCTTCTTGCGGAACTGGAGCTTCACCGGCTGCGTGGCGTAGCCGTGGTACTTCAGGTCGTCGAAGCTCGCACGCGACAGCTTGCCGGTGACCGTGATCGTCCCGCCCTTCTTCACGGGTTCCGGAGCGGCGTCGACCGTCAGCTTCGACAGCCGCTGCACGCGGGCGGTGCCCAGGCCTTCCTGCAACGCGAAGTCGAGCTTGCTGACGTCGGGGTTCGCCATGTCCTGGCCGTTGAAGTCGACAGCGAAGCCCCCTGCCTTCCACGTCGTGGCGTCGGCGTTGCCGATCAGGTCGTACTGCGGCGAGATGACGATCTGCCCCTTGCAGGTGGCGACCGTGGAGGAGACGGCCTTGCAGGTGGGGGCGTCATCGCCGTAGAGCTCGTTCGTCGGATCGTTGAACGAGCCGCGGTAGAGCGAGACATCGAGCGCGAAGTCCGAGGCGAAGATGTTCACATCGGCGGCGTGCGTCACGGTGAACGTGGTCGGCACGGTCTTCTCGGCGGTGGTGCCCACGACGATCGGCTTGCCGCCGTTCACCGTGAACTTGGAGAAGGTGAGGTCGAGCTGACCGGGGACGCTCTCGGCCGCGAGGGAGCGCGCGCCGGACTTGGCGCCGGAGCCGGCAGCGGTGGTGGACTGAGCGGCACGCGCGACGTCGCTGACGGTCGAGCGGTGCGTGTCGTCGGCCTGGGCCGCCGACGGAATGACAAGGGCGGAGAGAGCCAGGGCGCCGGTCACGGCGGCCACGGTGGCACGAATGCGCATGTTCATTCCCCAACAGGAGAAGGGGGCCCGCGGAGGTCGTCCGCCCACAGGCCCAAGATCGTCTGTGAAGCCTGGTGGCTTCGCATGGAGAGACCACCGGGACACGTGAACGGTTGTGCGTCTGCTGGGGATTTCTTGTGCATGCGCTGTGGGCTCCGGCACGGATGCGCTCAGGGCCCGCGGCGGCCGATCAGTCGAACCAGCGGTCCCGGGCCAGTTCCTCCGTACGGGACGGGTCCTCCAGCAACGCCGCGACCTCGAAGCGGCGCGGCCACTGACCCGCCGCCCAGGCCAGCCCCGCCGCGACGCCTTCCAGCGTGGCGGCGTGCACGGTCCCGTCGGGCGTGCGGCGCCAGTCCAGTTCGACGCCGCCCGCGCGCAGTTCGGCGTGTTCGAGGTACGAGTCCGGGGTTCCGGCACCGAGCAGTACCCGTACCGAATCCGGCACGCGGTGCTCCTCGCCCTCCGTCGTCACCTCCGCCTCGACGCTCTCGCCGAGCCGCCGCACCTGGAAGAGCTCGGCCAGATCGGCCGCGCGCGTCGGGGCGACCGGCAGCAGCGGAAGCCCGCCGGTGAGCGGCAGCAGATCCGGGGCGTCCGCGATCACGGCGTCCGCCGCGTCGACCACCCGGGCCTCGCCGTCGACCACGGCCCGCAGTTCGTCGGGGAGCGTGACCTGTTCCGGGTCGAGATCGGCCAGCGCCGTGTACAGGGAGTGCAGTTGCACGGGGCCGACCTCACGGTCCTCGTCCGCGAGCCGGCCGAGGAGTTCGGCGGCGCCGCCGGGCTCGGCGAGGAGCGCGGCCACGGACGTCCGTACGCCGAGGGCGCGCAGCACCTGGGCGTCGTCGAAACCGGTCGCGTCGGCGGAGTCGTACAGCCCGGCCAGCCGCGGGTCACCGGAAGCCGCCCGCAGACCGGCCGGGCGGCGGCCGTCGAGCACGGGGTGGTCGCGCAGCCACCAGGCCGTGTACGGGCGGACGGACTGCGTCGTGCCGTCGGGCAGCAGCACCCGTACCGGCTGGGTGAGCGCGTCGCGCAACGGCGGCTGGGCGAGCAGCGCGAGCGCCTGCGGCCAGGCGTCGTCGTCGACGAGGTCCAGGTCGCGGACGGCGACGAGTTCGGTGGCGACCGGCGGCACGGCGCTGTCGGGGAGCCGGTCGAGGACGTCCTCGCACCACACGTCGACGGCGTCGAGCAGACCGGCGTCGTCGGGCTCGGCGAAATCGCCGTCGCGGGGCTCCAGTTCGTCCGGGTCCAGGACGACGTCGGCGGCCCGCACCAGGGCGAAGGTGGCGAGCACCCCGCAGGCGGTGAGCGGCTGCGCTCCCCAGCGGTCGGTCAGTTCCTGGTCGCAGAGGGCGAGTTCACCCTCCCGCATGATGGCTGCGAACGGACTTCCGGGCAGGACGAGTTCACCGGCGGGGGCGGGCTCGCCGTCCTCGTCGGGAAGGGCGAGAGCGCCGAGCCAGGGTTCGTCGCCGGGTGCCAGTTCGGCGTCCCGTACGAGAGTGAGGACGGTCTCGGCGAGTTCGTCGGCGTCCAGCGCGTCCTCGTCCCAGATCTCGCCCGCGTCGAGCGATCCGGCGACGGCGGCCCGCACCTGCGGGGTCGTCAGCACGGCGCGGGGCGTGGCGGGCAGGGCGCCCAGCTTCTCCAGCAGCGGATGGGCGGCGTCCGGGTGGGCGACCTTCAGCCCGAGCCGGGCGAGGCGCTCCAGGACCGGGCCGGTGAGGGCGTCCGGGAGCGGGAGGAGAACCTGGCGGGGGCCGATGGCGGTGCGGGGGGCGGCCGGGGTTCCGGCGTCCACCGCCTGCGTACCGGCGAGCGGGACCGGCAGGCCGGACAGGCGGTCCGGGTCGATGCCGGACAGGCTGTCGTACAGCCGCCGCCACCAGCCGGGGTCGCGTTCCAGCCCGGCGAGCCGGTCGATCGCCTCGGTCAGCGGGACGCGGGCGATGCCGAGGGTGCGCAGTTCGCTGCGGCGCTCCAGTCCGGCGGGCAGCAGGCACGGCAGGACCTCGGCGAGCACCCGTACGGTCTCGGCGCCGACGCCCTCCAGCACTTCGGCCTCGATGGGGCGCAACGCGGTGGTGGCCGCCTCGCGGATGCCGCCCGCCGCCGCGTCCCAGCTGTCCCACCGGTCCGCTTCGGCGGCGGGGTCGCGCGGGGCGGCGGGTTCCAGGAACGCGATGCGCGGCAGCCGCTCCAGGATCGCGCCGCGCAGGGCGCCGTCCAGTTCGCCCTTGCCGAGCGGCCCGGGGACGAGGTCGATGGTGTCGATGGACAGCGGCTGCCAGCCGGCGAGCAGTTCGGCGTACGCGTCGGCCGCGCGCCGCACCAGGAAGTCGGTGAGCGGCCCGGGGGCGGGGTGACGGCGGGTGGTGTCGAGCGGCAGCGAAGCGATGAGCAGCGCGGGAATACCGAGGGGTTCGTCGGTGGGGGTCGGCGCGTGGACGACGGGGGCGGTGCGGGGGCGTACCGGGGCGCCCTCCGCGTCCACCGGGACCGCCCAGGTGACCGACCAGTGCGGGCGGAGCCGTTCCTCACGGGGCCGGTCGGCGAGCAGGGCGGGCTCGACGACACCGTGCCGGACGGCGGTGCGCCAGCGGTGCGTACCGTGCGCGGAGTCCTCGACGTGGGTGTACGGGCCGTGCTGCGAGCGGCGCAGCGTCCGCACGGCGTCAGGGGTTTCGATCACGACCTCGTCGAGGCCGCGCAGGGTGAGCAGGAGCGCGTCGTCGACCGCGGTGAGCAGCCGGACGACGAGGTCCTCCGCGCCGCCGTCGCGCAGCGGGAGGACGACGACGGTGTCGTACCCGTCGGGTGCGGTGCCCTCGGCGGGCAGCGGGAGCCGCAGCAGCGGTACGTGGCCGTCGCGGCGGCGGAGCTCGTCGCCGAGGCCGGGGCTGGCGACGGCCGTCCGTGCGGCGAGGTCGCGGGCCTCGGCGAGGGACCAGCGGACGCCGCCGTGCCGGCCGATGACGGCGGGCTCGTCGCTCACCGCGAGCACGGCGGCGAACCCGACGCCGAACCTGCCGACGGCGCCCTCGTGGCCCTCGCGCTTGGCGGAGGCGCGCAGGGTGGAGAGCGATTCCACGCCGGTGGCGTCGAGGGGGGCGCCGGTGTTGGCGGCGGCGAGTACGGCGGGGGCGTCCGCGGTCGCCGCGTGCAGGGTGAGGCGGAGCCGGCCGGGGACCTGTGCGCGGGCGGCGGCGTCGGCGGCGTTCTGGGCCAGCTCGACGACGAGGCGGTCGCGGTAGCCGCCGAGCGCGAGGTCCTCCTCGGCGTTGGCGTCCTCACGGAACCTGGCGGGGCCGGCACCCCAGGCGTCGAGCACACCGCGTCGCAGCCGTGCGGTCCCGAACGGATCGGCCCCCTCGGTCGCATTCATGCTCACGCTCTGACTCCGCTCTTCTCCGGTTACACGTTGCCCGTGCCGCCAAGTGTGCGCCTGAAGGTACCGGGTCCTCTCACCGGACGGGGCGCCGCGAACGGCACTCCACGCGGGGGATGGCGCATCTGCCCCACTCAGGGGGCCGGGTTCCGTCCTCGAACGCCGGACGGGCCGGGGCGCGGGCCGACCGGGGGCCTCTCGTCCGGATCAGCCCGGACGGTCAAAGGACCGTGCTTGCGCGCCGGGGTGCTCCCAGGGCCGGAACCGCCCTCGCGGGCCGGGGCGTCCCGGCGCGGGGACGGCCGGATCGGGCCCGTCCGATCGTGGACGGAACCGGTGCGCCGGGGCCCGCAGGCTCACCCGGAGCGCGCCCGAGCGCCCCGCGGCCCCGGGCGATGCGCACCGCGCCCCGCTCAGGAGTGGCCGAGATCCTCCGTGGGTGTGTCCGCTTCCGCCGGGACCGAGCCGGAGTCCCGGGCCGGACGCAACGGGTACTCGTCGACCTGCATCGTGTCCAGCGCGTGCGGCGCCGGCTTCGGCGGCTTCGGCATCACCGCCGCCTCCGAATGCCCGCCGCACCCGTACGACAGCGACACCACATGTCCGTCCGCCGGACCGAACTCGTTCGCGCACACCCCGAACGCCTGCTTCAGCGAACCCGCCAACGGCACCAGGAACGCGCAGGTCACACAGGAGGCCGGGGCCGCCTGGGCCATCGGCGTCTTCGCGCCGAACGCCTCGTCCCACCGGTCGGCCGCCGCATGCAGCCCGTACCGCGAGAGCACCCGCGCCCGCCGCATGCCGAGCTCGTCCGCGACCGCCGCGATCGAACCGCGGCTCGTCGTCGCGGGGCGCGTCGTCAGTTCCGCGTCCTCCACGTCGACGAGGTCGGCCATCTCCTGCGACATCTCGGAGACCGCGGAGTTCGGCGGCGGCTCGTCCTCGCCGGTGTAGCCGGGCTCCAGGCGGATGTCGTCCGCCTCGGTGGGCAGCAGATCGCCGGGCCCCATGTCCCCGGGGCGCAGCCGCTCGCTCCACGGCACCCACTCGGGGGCGAGGAGCGCGTCGCTGCCGGGCAGCAGCACCGTCTCGTCGAGGGTGACGTTCTTCGCGCGGGAGGCGCGCGCCACGGTCACCGCCCAGCGCCAGCCCCGGTAGCCCGGCTCCTTGCACTCGAAGAAGTGCGTGACGACCCGGTCTCCCTCGGAGACCACGGCCACATGCTCTCCGACGACCCCCGGCGCGGCTGCTTCCTCGGCCGCGGCGCGGGCGAGGTCTACCGCCTCTGCGCACAGACGGTCGGGGACAGGGGTACGGGCCGTACGGCTTCGCGTCGTCGCAGCACTCACAGGTCTCGCTTCTCTCCTACGCCAGTCTCACGAGCGCGCCAGCACATCCATCGATTTCGGCCATGACGGATGCGGGCGGAGCGGACCTGGGGGCCGCGTCGACGTCCACACCCGTTGTGCCTGCCTCGGGCGCACCTTCTGCCATCCATTCTGCGGGATCGCCGATAGGCGCGCGGCCGAGAACAACCGCCGGTGGCGCGCTACGCACGCTACCCTCTCTGCCGCCCCCCGCCCACCTGCCCGTCCCAAACAGGCCGTATCCGGCTCCGCGGCCGGGCGGGGACCGCCCCGGAACGCCCGACGGCCACCGCCCGGTTCCGCCGGGCCGACCGGCCCGGACCGGCCGGGAGACTGGCCCGACAGGGCGGAGTGCGTCCGTGCCCCGCACCGGTCCCGGTTCGTCGGTGTCATGACTGGGGCACTATGACGAGGTGACTTCCGCCAGGTCGCACAAGGATTCCGGCCCGCTCCGCAGGACGGGCCGGACGATCGGTCGTGCCCTGCGGACACCGTTCACCGGCACCGCGAGAGGAATCCGGAAGGCGACGCACGCCCACGGTGCGGGCGAATCCGGGCTCGGCAAGCTGATCGAGCTGCACGCCGTGAACGGCGCGGGCGATGTGATGATCACGATCGCGCTCGCCTCGACGGTGTTCTTCTCCGTACCGACGGACGAGGCCCGGGGCCGTGTCGCGCTCTACCTCGCCGTCACCATGGCGCCCTTCACCCTGCTCGCCCCCGTGATCGGCCCGCTCCTGGACCATCTGCCGCACGGCCGTCGGGCCGCGATGGCCGGCGCGATGCTGGCCCGCGCGGTGCTCGCGCTCACCATGGCGGGCGCGGTCGCCACCGGCGGTCTGGAGCTGTATCCGGCCGCGCTGGGCGTCCTGGTCTGCTCGAAGGCGTACGGAGTGGTGCGCAGCGCGGTCGTGCCACGCCTGCTGCCGCCCCGCTTCTCCCTGGTGAAGGCGAATTCCCGGGTCACCCTGGCCGGGCTCCTGGCGACCGGTGTCGCCGCCCCGATCGGGGCGGGGCTGCAGACCATCGGCCCGGGCTGGCCGCTGTACGGCGCGTGCGCGATCTTCGTCGGGGGAACCGTCCTCGCCTTCACGCTGCCGCACAAGGTCGACTCCGCCAAGGGCGAGCGGAAGGCCCGGCTGGTGCTGCCGCAAGGCGTGACGTCCGCCCGGCCCGCGACGAAGCGGAACGGAAGGGGCGGCAGGGCGGGGCGCCGGGAGAGGAACGGGGAGAAGCGGCCCGGCCTGCGGTCCGTGGGGCCGTCCGTGCTCAACGGGCTCCAGGCCAACACCGCGCATCGCGCGCTCTCCGGCTTCCTGATCTTCTTCCTGGCGTTCCTGCTGCGCGAGCAGCCGCTCTCCGGGCAGAGCGCCGCCGTCTCGCTCGGCATCGTCGGCGTGGCGGCGGGTGCGGGAAACGCGGTCGGCACGGCGGTCGGTTCCTGGCTCCGGGCACGCGCCCCCGAGGCGATCGTCGCCGCGGTACTGACCCTGGCCCTGGGCATCGCGGTGCTCGCCGCCCTGTTCTTCAGCACCGTCATGGTCGCCGCGCTCAGCGCGACGGCGGGCTTCACCCAGGCCCTCTCGAAGCTCTCACTGGACGCGATGATCCAGCGCGACGTGCCGGAGGAGGTGCGGACGTCCGCGTTCGCGCGCTCCGAGACCGTGCTCCAGATGGCGTGGGTGATCGGCGGCGGAATCGGCATCGCCCTCCCCCTCAACGGCGTACTGGGCATGTCGGTCGCCGCGGGCGTCCTCGCCCTGGGTGCGGCCACGTCCGTACGGGGTCTGCTGAGCGCCGCTCGGCGCGGCTCGCCGCACCCCCGCGTGGCGTGAACCGGAGCGACCGATAGCCTTCGGCCCATGACCGTTGCGTTCTTCTCCGGCAAGGGCCGTCGAATCGGCGTCGCTCTCGGTGCCGTTTCCGCGGGACTCCTCGTCCTCTCCGCCTGCAGCAAGCCGACGCCGCTCGCGACCGTAACGGTCGGCGGAAACTCGGTGAGCACCGAGGCGGCCTGCTACAACGACGGCAAGCCCCTCAAGACGTCCGAGTACCAGAGCTGCCTGAACAAGAAGGCGGAGAAGTCCGTCGAGGTCGCGATGGACGACAAGGTCCGCTTCGGCGTCGACCCGGAGATCGCGGACAACGGCTGGACGCTGTTCATCAACGGTCAGCAGGCCGAGCAGGAGCCGTACAAGAGGACCTACCGGTCCATCCCGGGCAGCGCCTTCTTCTCCAGCCAGACCGGCGAGACCACGAACAAGACGCAGATCAGCATCGTGGAGACCAAGGGCAAGCAGCTCACGGGCGTCTGGCACTTCGAGCTGAAGAAGACCTCCTGACCCTGGCCCGCCCCTCCTGACCCCGGAGGATCCGCCCCGTGCGTGTGCTCGTCGTGACCGCTGTCCCAGCAGAACGGGACGCGGTCACGCGTGCGTTCGGGGACGGGCCGGAGGTGGCCGTGCACCATGCGCCCGGTACCGAGCTCCACCGTGTGGGCGCCCCCGGCACCGACAGCGTCGTCGATGTCCTCGCGGGCGGCGCCGGACCGGCCGCGGCCGCCGCTGCCACCGCCTTCGGCCTCGCCGCCGGCCACGCGTCCGGGCCGGGCTCCGCGCCGTACGACCTCGTCGTCTCGGCCGGGATCGGCGGCGGCTTCGCGCCCGTGGCGCCGGTCGGCTCGCTCGTCGTCGCGAGCGGCATCGTCGCCGCCGATCTGGGCGCGGAGACACCCGAGGGCTTCGTGCCCGTCACCGAGCTCGGTTTCGGCCGGAACCGGCACCTCCCGCCCCGGTCGCTGGTACGGGACGTGGCCGCCGCCACCGGCGCGCTCACCGGCGAGATCCTCACCGTCTCGACCGTGACGGGCAGCGCCGAGCGCGCCGCCGCCCTGCGCGCCGCGCACCCGCGGGCCGCCGCCGAGGCCATGGAGGGCTTCGGCGTCGCCGAGGCCGCCGAACGGTCGGGCGCGGCGGTGCTGGAACTGAGGGCGGTCTCGAACGCCGTCGGCCCGCGCGACCGGGACGCATGGCGCATCGGCGACGCGCTGGCCGCGCTCACCGGGGCGTTCGGGAAGCTCGTACCCGTACTGGAAGGTTGGACCCACCATGACCGACACGACACATGAGCCGTCGAACCCGTTGCGCATCGCGTTCTCGCCGTGCCCGAACGACACCTTCGTCTTCGACGCCTGGGCGCACGGAAGGGTCCCCGGCGCGCCCGCCCTCGATGTCACCTTCGCCGACATCGACATCACCAACAAGATGGCCGAGCGCGGCGAACTGGACGTGCTGAAGGTCTCGTACGCGGTGCTGCCCTGGGTGCTGGAGGAGTACGCGCTGCTGCCGTGCGGCGGGGCGCTCGGGCGGGGCTGCGGACCGCTCGTCCTCACCAAGGACGCGGGCACGGATCTGACGGGGAGGACCGTCGCCGTGCCGAGCGAGCGCTCCACGGCCTATCTGCTGTTCCGGCTCTGGGCGGCGGAAGTGGTGCCGGGCGGGGTCGGCGAGATCGTCGTCATGCCGTTCGACGAGATCATGCCCGCCGTGCGCGACGGGAAGGTGGACGCCGGTCTCGTCATCCACGAGGCCCGTTTCACGTACCAGAACTACGGGCTGCACAACCTCGCCGACATGGGCCGGCACTGGGAGGAGACGACCGGGCTGCCGATCCCGCTCGGCGCGATCATCGCCAAGCGGTCGCTGGGCGCGGACATGCTGAAGCTGCTCGCCGAGTCCGTGCGCACCTCGGTACGGATGGCCTGGGACGACCCGGAGGCGTCACGGCCCTACGTGCGCGAGCACGCCCAGGAGATGGATCCGGCCGTGGCGGACCAGCACATCGGTCTGTACGTCAACGAGTTCACCGCCGACCTCGGCGAGGACGGCTACGCGGCGATCCGCGGACTGCTGACCCGCGCCGCGGCCGAGGGGCTGGTACCGCCCCTCGGCCCGGACGCGCTGTCATTCGTCTGAGATCCGGCGGAAGGCCGGGGCCGGACCCGGTCCTACACGTCGAGCTGGTCGGCGACCGCGCGCAGCAGGCTGCCGATCTTCTTGCCGGCCGCCTTGTCGGGGTAGCGGCCGCGCTCCAGCATCGGCGTGATGTTCTCCAGCAGGGTGGTCAGATCCTGCACGATGGACGCGAGCTCGTCCGGCTTGCGGCGCTGCGCGGCCGCGACGGACGGGGTCGGGTCCAAAACCGCCACCGAGAGCGCCTGGTCTCCGCGCTGACCTGCCACGACACCGAATTCCACGCGCTGGCCGGGCTTGAGTGCGTCGACGCCGTCGGGAAGCACCGAGGAGTGCACGAAGACGTCGCCGCCGTCGTCGCGGGAGAGGAAGCCGAAGCCCTTCTCGCTGTTGAACCATTTGACCTTGCCAGTCGGCAAAGCACGCACCCCATCTCAACCCGTATGCCGGAACAAAGCCTCAGCAGGTCAGGCTATCCAGTGGTGGTGCTCCCCTGCTGGCAGAAGCCTCCCCAGGTGAAGTACCCCTCGTCAAGCCTGGTCATCCGGACTGTGTCCAGAAACGGTGCCTGCGCCACGCGTGGCCTGCCGCGGGGCGTTTCGCCGGTGCCGGCAACTACCCTGGCGGGGTGAGCACTACTCCTTCTGGCGCAGGTGACCGGCTCGTCCGGATCGGCGCGATCGTCTTCTTCATCGGAGCGCTGGCCACTCTGGCCACGATGGCACCGCTGTTCCTCGGCACCCATCCGCTTCCGCCCATCGCGTGGTCGCTGTGCATGCTGATGGGCGTGGGCTTCCTGATCGCCGCGGCGGGCGTGGTGCGGTCGGTACGGGCGGGGGCGCCGAAGCGGTAGGGCCGGGGGCGCCCTGCGACCGTGTCGGCCTCGCGCCGGACGGATCCCGGCTGCCGGGCCGGGTACCGGGGTGCGGGCGGCAGCCGCACCGGGCGGGTGCGGCGGCCTCGCGGATCGGCTCGGCGGTTCGAGTCAGTGAGCCCGGAGCAGGGTGTGCAGCTCGGCGGTGTCGATGATGTGGGCCCGCGCGGGCAGGACTCGATGGAGCAGGACGTCGTGGACTTCGGTGTCGAGGTCGGCGACGCCGTCGGACAGGACGTAGAGCCCGTAGTCGCGGTCGGCCGCGTCGATGACGGTGGACAGGACGACGCCGCTGGTACTGATGCCGGAGACGACCAGAGTCGTGATGCCGCGCTCGCGCAGCCGCTGGTCGAGGTCGGTGGTGGACAGGCCGCCGTGGCGGATCTTGCGCACCGTGATGTCGCCGTCCTGGGGAGCCAGGCGCTCGTGGACGGCAGCGGCAGGGTCCTCGTGGTGCATGACACGGTGCCGGGCCACCGGGGCGAAGGACTTGTTGGCGGCCGGGATCGCGTCCCAGTCGGCCTCGGTGAAGCCGACGCGGACGTAGGCGATGGTGCCGCCGTGGGCGCGGACGTCGGCGATGGCCCCTTCCACGCGGCCGAGCAGGGCTTCGCGGTCCCCGCCCTCGGGCAGAAGGGCCAGCATCGCGGGCTGGTAGTCCATGACGAGAAGAGCGGTGCGGGCGGGATCGAGTGCGGGGGCGGTGCTCACGCGAGTGTTCTCCTTGCTGGTGGTGCGCCTGGTCGGCGCGGACGCGGACGCGCGCCGGCGGACCAGCCGCGGCCTTGCGGGCTTCAGTGGCGAGTCGCGGTGGGTCATGTGGGGCTGCCGGCGGGCTCCGGCTCGACGAGGGGCGCCGCGGCGCGTCGCGGGAGCAGCAGCGGGGTCGCCAGCAGGAGCACGCCGGCCAGGCCGATGGCCGTGCGCGGGCCGAGCAGCCCGCCCAGCACGCCCCATGCGGCCGTCAGGAGCGCGGTCGAGGCCTTGGTCGTCACCGACCAGGCGGTCAGCGTGCGGGTGACCCGCTCGGTCGCGGTGCGCTCAAGGCGGTAGGTGGCGTAAACGGGGTTGAAGACCCCGCAGCAGAAGATCAGCCCGAGCTCGACGCCCATCACCAGCAGCAGTCCTCCGGTCCCCGGCCCCAGGAAGGCCAGGCCGACGGGCCAGAGCGCGCGCAGCGCCCCGGCCGCGACCAGGACCCGGTGCTGCCCGAACCGGGTGACGAGCGGCCGGGCCAGCCGCGAACCGAGCAGCCCGCCGATCGCGGGTGCGGCGAAGGCGAGGCCGTACTGCCACGGTGCGAACCCGAGTCGGCCGAGCATCAGGACGGCCATCAGCGGCTGGGTGGCCATCACCAGGCCGTTGAACAACGCGGTGTTGAAGAACAGCGGACGCAGCGTCGCGTCGGCGAGGATGTACCGCCAGCCGTCGAGCAGGTCCCCGGCCCGCATGTGCGCCGTCTCCCGGCGCTCGGGCCGCGGCTCCTTGCCACCCGTCGCACGGATTCCCAGGGCCGAGAGCAGGTAGCTGACCGCGTCGGCCACCACCGTCGCCACCGGACCGAGGAGCCCGATCGCCGCGCCGCCCAGTGGGGGTCCGATGATCGTGGTCGTCCAGGTCGTGGACTCGAACCGGGCGTTGGCGACGAGCAGGTCCTCGGGCGGCAGCAGCGTCTTCAGGTACGCGCCGGAGGCGGCGCGGAAGCCGATGTCGGCCGCCGCGACGACGACCGAGACCAGCAGGAGCTGGACGAAGGTGAGCACGCCGAGCGCGACCGCGGCGGGGATCGTCAGCAGCGCCGCGAACCGCACCAGGTCCATCCCGATCAGCACCGGCCGCTTGCGGCGGAACTCCACCCACGGGCCGAGCGGCACCGCCACGGCGGCGCCCACCGCCGCCCCCGCGGAGGACAGCGCCGCGACCTCCGCCGGCCCGGCGTGCAGCACCCGGATGGCGATCAGCGGGAACGCGCCGAAGGCGAGCCACGTGCCGAGCGCGCTGGTCCCGTACGCTCCCCAGAGCCACCCGAACCGCCGCCCCAACCGGTGCCCGCTTCTCATGTCCGATGCCCCTCGCTGCTCACTCGCACAACCGATGCGCGATCGGAAGCATCAAAGCGAGCACCGTGACCGGGGAGCAAACAACCACAGGACCATCCGGCCACAACCAACGGTTGTACCCCTAGGGTGTCGGCATGGACCTCGACACCGTCCGGACCTTCGTCGCCGCCGCCGACGCGGGGCAGTTCCAGGAGGCCGCCGCCGAGCTGGCGGTCACCCAGCAGGCCGTCTCCAAGCGCATCGCCGCGCTGGAGCGCGACCTCGGCGTACGGCTGTTCACCCGCACCCCGCGCGGCGCCGAGCTCACCATCGACGGACAGGCGTTCCTGCCCCACGCCCAGGAACTGCTGCGCGTCGCCGACCGCGCGGTCGCATCCGTGCGCACCGACCACCGCCCGTTGCGCGTCGACGTGATCAACTCGCGCGGCGCGGCGTCGGGCCTGCTGCGCGGCTTCCACCGCGCGCACCCCGGGATCGACCTCGACGTGGTGATGCTGTTCGACATCGAGACGGCCGTCGCCGCCATCCGGTCCGGCGCGATCGACGCGTCCTTCCGTGCCGTCACCGCGCCCGGCCGGCCCCTTCCCGAGGACATCGAGTCCGTCCGGGTGCTCGACGAGCCGCTCCAGCTCCTCACCGGCCCCGCCCACGCGCTGGCGCGCGCCCGGTCGGTGCCCCTCACCCGGCTCGCCGGGCACCGGATCTGGATGCCCGGCATCGTCCCCGGTACCGAGTGGGCCGCCTACTACGACGATCTCGTCGCCGAGTTCGGCCTCACCATCGAGGCGACCGGCCCCAACTTCGGCTCCGACGCGCTCCTCGACACCATCGCCGACACCCCGGCCCTCGCCACCTTCATGAGCGAGCAGACCCGCCTCATCTGGCCCGCGGGCCACGGCCTGCGCCGCATCCCGGTGACGGACCCGACACCCGTCTACCCGCATTCGCTCCTCTGGCACCGCGACAACTCCCACCCCGCGCTGGCCACCCTCCGCGCCCACCTCGCCGCCACAACGGCCCGCCACGACGCCACCGGGACCTGGATGCCGGGCTGGGTGATTCCGCGCTGAACGCCGCCGCATCCGCGATCACCGTGGCCGGACCGACGGACGCCGGCATCGGCAGGCCGGCGCCGGCTTGTTGACCGCAAGCTTGTTGACCGCAAGCTTGTTGACCGCAAACGCCACGAGCCCCACCCTGCTGCCGCCCGATCCTCGGCTCACAGGACAGCGGCCGGAACCGAAAAGGGCAGCACAAGCCGCTCATCCGGCAGTACTTACCGATCGCCACACACCCCGGCAGCGACGCCGCACGCCCACCGCCAACTTGCGTTTGACTTGAAATGCGTTGCAAATGCTAAGAGCGCGTTGATACAGATGAGGATCCTGCTGTCAGTGGCACGCGTGGTGCCGGGCGCAGTTGACGGGGCGTATCAGCCGGGGGATGCGGGGGGTTGGTGTGACGGGGTGGGACATCAGGCCGAGCGGGGTGGAGTCCGTTCTGTCGCTGGTGGGGCTGGCGGCCGAGGACCTGAGCAAGGACGTCAGGGGTTACGGCGAGAGCGTGGAGGACGCCGCGCTGCACGCCGGGACGATCAGTGGCCCGTACTGCGGTGAGGCGCCCGCGGGGCCGGTGGGTGCCGCGGTGGTGAACTTCGTCGCCGACACCCAGCAGCGGATCCGGTTCATGGCGGCGCGCACGAAGAAGTCGATGGACGGCACGGTCAAGGCCACCACCGAGTACATCTAGGGCGACCTGGCCATGGCCGCCCAGGCCCAGCGCGACGCGGCCAAGGCGCCCACTCCCGCCGAGATCAGGGCGGTCGGGCAGAAGCCCGGCGACCGGGGCGGGGAGTAGCCGGCGTGATCGAACCGGGTGGGATACCGCAACACGGGTGACTTCGGTCAGCTGGAGAAGGCCGCGTCCAGCCTGCGTACGCATGCCACGGGCATCCGGACCGGAGGGAAGGACGTCCACTCCCGCTTCCAGGCGACGGCCGCCTATTACAAGGCTCCCGAGGCCGACAAGCTGTTCTCGTCCACGCAGCCGGTGATGGATACGGCGGAGGAGTTCGCCGGGGACATCGAGTCGCTGGCCGATGCCCTGGACACGTTCATCTTCGAGGCCAAGCCGCACGCGGACCGGCTCAAGCAGTTGAAGCTGGACGCGTTCACCTTCGTCGACAGCGTCCGGGACGATGACGACTGGACCGAGGACCAGAGCAAGGTCGACGCACATCAGGCTCTGCTGGATGGCGTAGTGGCGGCACGCGAGGCCTTCCAGGAGGCCGAGCGCAACGCCGCCAACAAGATCAACGCAATCAGTCCCGGCATGTGCCGCCCTCAGTGGGTCGTGGACGACGGTACGCACGGACTCGGCATGTACGGCCAGACCGCCGACGCGCTCAAGGACGTGAAGGATCTGCCGTGGGGCAGCCCCGAGGGCCGCACCTACGAGCGCTGGAGTCTGGAGTGGTGGGGGCACGGGGCCAAGAGCTGGGCGTGGGACGGCATTGCCAAGGACAGCATCTGGGGTGGCATCGACGGCCTGGGCACCTTGGCCGGCTTCCACGGGGCGCAGGAGCGCGACCAGGCCTGGGACGGGCTGAGGCGCACCGTCGTCGGCGGCTACGCCTACGGCATGGACCTGTTCGGACAGGACGAGCACCTGACCGGCTGGCAGCGCGACAGCAAGGTGTACACGAAGGAGTTCGGCAAGCAGTTCATCGCGTACGACATGACGGCAGACGACCCCGCTCGCGCCCATGCCGTGGTCTCCTTCAACCTGCTCACCCTCGCCTCCGGCCCGTTGGCCGCCGCCTCGAAGCTGGGCAAGGGCGGCACGTTCGCGAGGGCCGCCGGCACCGTGGCGAAGATCGGCGACGCCCTCGACCCCCTCGGCGGCGCCTTCAAGGCCGCCAAGGCACTCTCGGACCTGCCCAAGGTCTCCCAGGTCCTGGCCAATGTCAGCGACCACCTCCAGATACCGAAGACGAAGTTCCCCGATGGCGCCCTCGACTTGAGCGATCGCTACCGGGTCGACAAGGACGGCAACTTCATCCCGCTCGACCGGGACGGCAAACCCCACCTGGACCCGGCCAAGCACGAACCCTCAGCAGCCGAACGGGGCGTCGGCGGACGGCAGGGCGACCGCGAGCTGGTCGGTGCCGGGGGACGCACGCCCGGAGCCGCCGCCCACGCCGGCGACAACCTGCCGCCGCACGGCGGCCACGATGCGGGCGGCGGCGGCAAGGGAAACACGACGCACGGGCCAGGAGGAGAACTGGGCCCAGCTCGAAGTGGCGACGGTGGCCATACCGGAGGAGGGCACGGAGAGACCCCGAACGGCCCAGACCACACGGGCGGCCCCGGCGGTTCGGGCCCCACCGACGGCCCGACCGTGCCAAGGCAAGGTGAGCCTGATCTCCCTCATAATTCGGGCTCTGACGGACACGCAGGTCACGAAGCGCAGGGAACTGCGCCGACAGCAGCCGAGGCAATTTCTCCGGAAACCCGTCTGCCGGACCCGGACGGCACTCTCCCGGCCGACCATGGGGAGAAACTGCTGGGCTTGTTCGACCCGCATAGCTCCCGCGTCACAGTTGCAGATGGCGTAATCACCCACATTGACGGCCGACCTGTTGACCAGTATCTGGATGCCATTGCGAAGGAGAGGGCACAGGTCTACCGCGACGCCAAGGATGCCAAGCAGTTCGTCAAGGGTGACGTTGGCGCCTGCGTGGGTGCAGTCATGGACACTCGGACCGGCATTGTGATCGAAGGGATCAACGGGCGCCCGGACAACATTATCCCCAAGGAAAAGCTCCACCCGACGCTTCAAAAGCTTTACGAGGCGCTGGCCCCTAACAAACCTCACCCGGACCAGCCGCTGGGCCATGCAGAGGTGAAAGCCACCAACGAGCTGCTGTGGGCTCGCACCCGTCTGGGATTGCCGGACGGCGTAGATACCTTCAAGGAAATACGGGCATCAGTCGAGTTCCCTTTCCTGAAGAACAAGGAAACGGGACTTCCGGGCAAGGGTGCCCCATTCTGCGCCAACTGTTACAATATGCTGCCTGACATGCCGTCACCTCACGGTCGATTTACGGGCTATCCACCGAGCGACGAGAATTGGATTCCATGATGAACCAGGTGCATCGCATCGACATCGATGACCCTGATGTCGATATGGACATGGGTCATCGCATGCTCTATCGGGACGAGTTGTTCACAGGAGAGGTCGCAGAATATCAGGGTGGGCAAATGGTCTGCCTTGACACCTACGTCGACGGAATTAAGAACGGATTGTCCCAGATGTGGCATCCGGATGGCTCGTTGAGGTTGCAGGGAACTGTCATCAATGGCGTTGCATCAGGGGAGTTCCTGGAATGGCACCCCAATGGCACTCTGAAATCCCGAAAGTTTTTCGATGACGACATCTATTCGCTTCGAGAGGAGACCACTTGGGACGAGGAAGGCAACGTCATCCGCGACTGGCATCGCGAATAGGGGCCGGCGCGGGCACCTTTCCCACTCTTCAAGAAATGTACGACCGGCGGAGCGCCTGCGACATCTGGAACTGGTTCGATTTCTCCGGTCGTCCGCACCCCGAGGTCTACTCGCCGAAACACGCCGCGACTTGAGGGCGCGCTTCGAGACATCACCTCCGTTCTCGGGTGGTCCCCGAGCCGGGCGAACCGACGCACTACGGCCATGCTGTCGCCTTCCGCATCTCTACCCCGGATGCGGCAACGACGGTATGGGTCCCGATCTGACCTGCGGTGGGTATCCATGGACGCACCTCTATCCGAGGCTCTCCGGAATCCACTGAGTCTGATTCCAGCCCTGCAGAATTACGTGTCACGCCTCCCTCTCGACCAGTTCGACCAATCAGACTGGGCAACACTGCACAGTGATCTGATGTCATACGTGTCGGATTTCTTGATTCAAAAGTACGGCGCCCGCTGGACGGTGGTCGATGACTCAACTACAACTCGCGGATATCGCTATGTCATCGAGACGGAAGATCGCGATGGGAAGAATCGCAAAATCGACCCTGCAGATGTCGTGATGGCCGAGTTAAAAAATCTTCCCATCGAGATCACGAGAATGCTCGCCAGCGCAGAACTCACGCTGCTTTTGACATCTCAAGCCAGCGAAGAGGGATGACGCATTCCGGCACTTCAGGAGTAATACATGACCCAGGACGTCATCGCCCTGACCCCGCAGATGCCGGACACCAAGACGCTGCTGGCCGGGCTGCACGCCGGTGGCCCCGATCTGCTCGTGAACCGGGCGGGTGGTGGGTCCGTCGTTCAGTTGTGCACCGCTGCCGGGCAGGCACTGGTGTCGGTCGAGGCGCCCCGGTACCTCCAAGTCCCGGGCGAGGTGGACCGGTTGCTCGGGTCGAGCGTGCACGCGGAGTCGCCGGTGTGGTGGACCGAGGCGCGGGCGACCACCGCCGTGGAGGAGGCAGGGCGGCTGGCCGGGTCCGTCGCCGGGCGCCTGACGGCTGAACTCGGGGGCACCGTCTGGCCGCGCGAGGCCGGTCATACCGACCTCGTGGCCGGTCTCTCCGACGCCACCACGACGGCAGCACCCATGGGTGTCGACATACTCACCGACACGGCCGCCGTCGTCATCCAGGGCCGCCCCGTCGTCGCTGCCACGACCTGGCTGACCGACGTGGTGCGCAACACGGTCCGCACCGGGCGTGAACTACAGATTCTCACCCCGCCCGGCGCCCGGCTCACCCTCCCCGCCCGCACACTGCTGGACGGACTGCCCTCCCGCTGGGTCGTTCGGGACCCCGAGTGCGGCTACTACGACGGGCTCTCCGGAGCCGTGCTGCACTGGCGCGACGGGCACCTCGCACCTGTCCCTGCCGGCGATGGTTCGCCCCGGATCGCGGACGCCTTCCGGCCCCGTCCCGGCACCGAGGGGGAACGGCAGCTGCTGCTCTCCGTCCGTACGGTCCACCCTGCCGACGAGCGGCTCGTCCTGGGCGGCGCCCTGGAGCAGGCATGGCGCACGCTCACCGGGGCCCCGCCCGCCGGGTGGGCCACCGCCGAACCCGTCAACGTTCCCTGGTCGGCACGGCAGTTGACCGACCTGGCCCGCACCCGCGCGCAACAGGCCCTGCCCACCTGGATCGTCGCAGTCGGCGCCCCCGACCGCCCGGCGATCGCCACCGTGCGCATCGCCCGCACCCGCGCCGGAGTCGAAGAGCACATCACCCTGGCCATCGGGTACAGGGGCGATGAGGGCCCGGCAGGCGCCCTGCCCGAGCTGGCCGCGTCCCTGGCGACCGGGCACGACCTCGCCACGATGGTCACCCAACTACGCACCGCCCGCGCCGATCTGACCACCCCGGCCCACTACGAGCCGCCGCCCGTACCCCTCAGCCTCACCCTGGGGCCCGACGCCGTCGCCGACCGCGGCCTTGACCAGGGCCACAGGGTGTTCGACGGCATCACGGCCACCCGGCTGGGCCCGGCCGCCGGCCGGCCCGCCCTGCACTGTGCGCTCGGCGACGGAACAGACCTTGCCGCCTGGCAGCGCCTCCAGCGGATCAATGACCACCTGAACGAACGCCCGGCAGGAGAAAAGAACCGGGGCTCGGCAGCCCGCGTGGAGGAAGTGAAGGTCGAACGCGACCGATAGTCCGGGTGTGCTCCGACAGCCGCTGCTGGGAAACTGCAGGCATGCCGACTGTTGAAGTCTCGCCCGGAGTATCCATCGCGTACGAAACCTTCGGTGACCCCTCCGACACACCTGTCCTGCTCGTGACGGGCTTCAGCGCCCAGATGCTCGCCTGGCACGAGGACTTCTGCCGCGCACTCGCCCATCGTGGCCGCTACGTGATCCGGTACGACAACCGCGACTGCGGGCTGTCCACCAAGTTCGACGGCCATCCCGTCGATACGGGCTGGCTCGTCGCCGCTGTGAGCTCGGGAGACATGCCGTCCGCCCTCGCGATGGTTCCCTACACGCATCAGGACATGGCCGACGACGGCCTCGGCCTGCTCACGGCGCTCGGAATCGAACGAGCTCACGTGGTCGGATCCTCGATGGGCGGAATGCTCGCCCAGATGATGGCCATCAGCCAACCGACGCGGGTACTGACCCTGACGTCGATGATGTCCTCGACCGGCGAACCCGAATACGGCCGGCCCAGTCCCGAAGCCCAGGCGGCGATCTCCAGTCCGAAGCCGGCGGACCGCGAGGGATACATCGCAGCGGCGGAGAGGGATCTGGTGTGGGCCTCCAAGCGCTATGGCGACCCCGCGGCCCTTCGTGAGCTGGCTGCCGACAGTTACGACCGCGCGTACTGCCCTGCCGGAGCCGGACGTCAACTCGGAGCGCTGATCCTCAGTGGTTCACGCGCACAAGCGCTCCGGGAGCTTCAGGTCCCGACCCTGGTGATCCATGGCCTGGACGACACACTGGTCGACCCCAGCGGCGGGGAACGCACCGCAGAGCTCGTGCCCGGAGCGAAGCTCTTGTTGATCCCCGACATGGGTCACGACCGCCCCCGCGAACTCTGGCCCGAGATCAACGACGCCATCGAGGCGCACACCGGCCGCGAATGAACCATTTCGGTGGCAGCCCCGCCACGGTCACGACACTCCGCCGTAGAGCGCCCGGAAGTGCAGCAGCGTCTGATGGTCCGAGTCGGATTCCGTAAGCGTGTAGTCGTCCTCAAGAACACCGTTCTCAGCCCACTGCTTCGCCCACAACGCAATGCCGTACTCGTACTCGCCGTCCTCCGCCAGCTGCCCGTTCCTGTGCCATTCCCGGGCCCGTCCGTGCAGCTCCCCCCGCGCGAACGTCGAGTCCACCATGGGCTGCCCCGACGGATACCACTCCTTCGTCGGCCCCCACCGCAGACCCTCCCGGTAGGTCGCCTCGGACCTGAGGGCGCCATCTCTTTCCGTGAACGCGACCCCGGTGAAGGGCGCGTCCTCCAGGTAGTGGAGGCCGTCGTCCTTGTAGTCGACCCGGTCTGCCGGGACTCGGTCCATGAAGACTTCCTAGCTGTCTTGGTGTCTGGTTCGACGGGCGGATCCTGTCGGCTGACGGTCCGCAAGTTCCGCCTTCCGACGGTGACTTGTGATATCCGGCCCGGTCCGATTCTGTCAGGACGAGGTGTCCGGGCCGTCGCCGTCGAGCTCGGCGAAGTGATCGAACTCGCCGGCCACGACGCCCTTGGTGAAGGCGTCCCATTTCGTCGTGGTCGTCGTCACGACGTTCTCGGGGTCGCCGGTCTCCCGGAGATAGACGAGTTCGTCCGGGCCGAAGGCGATCTCGATCCAGGGGCCGGGGCCCTCCTCGCCCTCGGGGGCGGCACGGATCCAGGTGAGGTCGGCGGGGATGTCAGCCATGGGCACGGTTCTCCTTGACGGCGCGCACGAGAGCGGCCCACGCGGCGGGTGTGGTGTGGAGTATCGCCCCGGTGGGGTCGCCGCTCTCGGTGAGCGCTATTGCTCCGGTCCAGGCCGCGGCTACGTTCACGCAGGCTTCTCCCTGCGCGCAGTAGGACGACTTCTGCCAAGCGTGTGCGGACATCATGGTTCCTTTCACAGGCTCTTGGTGACCTTGTGGATGAGTTCTCGGGATCGCGCTTCGTCCAGCGCCGCGTCGTCGAGTCGTTCGAGCAGCAGACGGTACTGGGCCAACTGGGCCTCCGCGTCGATGAACACGGGCCCGTGCGATTGGTCGAGCTGCGCGGTATCGAGTGTGGGTACCGGTCCGCGTACGTAGTACACGGATTGGCCCGAGCCCGGATAGTACGTGGCCTCGAAAGGGATCACGCGGAGGGTCGCGTGGGGAAGCTCGCTCATCCTGAGCAAGTGCTTGAGCTGTCCTCGGGCGATATTCGGGCCGCCGAACATCATGCGCAGAGCGGCCTCGTGGATGACGGCCCGGTAGGGGACGGGGTCCGTCCGGTAGAGCACTTCCTGCCGCTTGATGCGGTAGGAGACGCGGTGCTCGATCTCCGGTGGGGACAACTCGGGAACAGCCTGCCGGTAGATCTCCCGGGCGTGATCGACGGTCTGGAGCAGGCCAGGAATGTGGATGCTGTGCGCCGCATGCAGGCCGGTGCCATGGTGTTCGATCTCGGCCAGGTCGAGCAGCTTGGGCGGCAGGATCTCCCGGTACTCCTCCCACCAGCCGCGCTTGCGGTCGGTTGTCATGGCGACCAGTGCCTCGATCAGCGCTTGATCGGTGCAGGAGTATGTATGGGCCGCGACCCGTACACGGTCGGCACTGACACCGAATCGCGCCACCTCTATGTTGCTGAGCTGCCCAGAGCTCGTACCCAGGAGGTCGGCCGCCTGGGTGGTGGTCATTCCGGCACGCTCCCGCAGTTTGCGCAGCTCGGCGCCGAGCCGTGTGCGACGTGCGGTAGGGGCGGCCCTGCCTGCCATGTCGAACTCTCCCCTGAATGAAGTTCAGTTGGACTGTCACTCACACGAGTGGTTCAGCTCAAGGATTCCGGTCGATCGATGCAAGCAATCCTTGCATTCGTTTAATGTCTGCCTCAGGCCACTCGCCCGGAAGTACCCCGCTCGACGGAGCGGCCTCGTCACCGGGCACTTCGAAGCGCACCCTCCAACTTTCCTCCGTGATCGGAGACTTCCATGGTCAGTGCCACGGTATCCCCGCCCTGGGCGTACACCCTCCAACTCCCGCAGAATCCCCGCGCTCCCGGCGTGGCCCGCTCCACCCTGCGCACCGTCCTGCGCGTGCACGGCATGCGCGAACTCACCGAGATCGCTGAGCTGTTGGCGAGCGAGCTGATCACCAACGCGTACCTGTACTCCACGGGGGCCTACTCCCTGCGCCTGCGCGACGCCGGGCACAGCCGTATCCGGCTGAGCGTGTGGGACACCAACCCGCACATCCCCGCCCCCTTCCGCTGGGGCGCCGAAGCACCGGAGGAACTCGCCGAACGCGGACGCGGGCTCTACCTCGTCACCCTCTACGCGGAGAGCTGGGGCGCCCACCCCATGGGAACCGGACTGCCGGGGCAGGGCGGGAAACTGCTCTGGGTGGAATGCGCAGCCAAGACGGACGACGCTCCGTCGTACGGCGCCCGGTGAACCCGCGTCCCGTACCCGACACACCGCACCCGCATCCCGCATCCCGCATCCCGCCAGGGGTTACGGGACAGCCCTTGGCTGTCCAGCCAGGACGGGAACTCCGTCAAGTTGGGCCTACTTCCCCGTGACGTAGGCGCTCCAGATCCGGAGCGGGAAGACATTGCCGCGTCCCGAATCGGGTCCGCCCACGCCCTGCATTCCCAGCAGTTGAGGGGTGCCCGGCTTGCTGCGGAACATCGTGACGGCCGTGGTCAGCCCCTTGGTGTGGCCGATGAACCAGGCCGACTTCATCCGGTCGTCCTCGCCGGTCGCGCCCGCCGAGAGGTCGCCGGCAGCCTTGGTCCTGGCGAACGTGCCGAACTTCCCGTCCCGACCCAGCCGCGTCCAGGCCAGCATCCCCAGGGTGTTGTTCACATCGTTGGCCACCGAGGCGTCCATCGCGCGCCGCGGCTCGGGTTTCCCGAAGCCCTCGACCACCTCGCCGTCCCGGGTCATCCTGGTCACCGAGTAGGGATCGGCCCTCATACCGTCGTTGCTGAAGGCGGTGTACGCGTCCGCCATCCTGACCGCGCTCGGTGTGGACGTGCCGAGGGGAAAGGACTTGTCCAGGCGGGCCAGGCTCTCCTTGTGCAGCCCGGCCGATACCGCCAGTTCCTTCACCTTCTTCAGCCCGATGTCCTTGCCGAGCAGAGTGAAGGTGGCGTTGGACGACTTGATCAGCGCATCGCGCAGGGGCGTCGGCGCCGTCACCATCACCTGGCCGGAACCGGCACCCGGCGGGGCGGGGAGCGCCGCGTACGGGCCGTCCTTGATCAGACGCCCCTCGCTGTCGTAGCCGCTGTCCAGGGTGATCCCGTCGCCGTGCTGAAGGGCCGCTGCCAGCACGAAGGGCTTGAAGGCCGAGCCGACGGGGACGCCCGCGGTGTCGGCGTTGTTGGCGAAGTGGGTGACCGCGTCGGCTCCGCCGTACACCGCGACCACGGCCCCGTCGGACCGCACGGACGCGGCACCGACCTCGACGTGCTTGTCCTCTTGGCGCTTCTTGGGATCGAGGTCGCGCTTGCGCACGCTCCGCACGGCCCGCTCCATCTGCCCCACCCTGGCCTTGTCGAAGGTGGTGTGCACCCGGTAGCCGCCCCGGAAGAGGTCCTTGTCGGTGAGGCCCGAGCGCTTCCTGATGTACTTGTTGGCGATGTCGACGAGATAGCCGGTCTGACCGCCGAGGCTGGTCGGCTTGGCGGCCGGCCTCGGCTCGGGGAACTTCTGGTACGCGGCCCGCTCGGCCTTCGTCATCGTGCCGATCTCCACCTGCCGGTCGAGGATCCACTCCCAGCGGTCGACGGCGCGTTCGTGGTTGCCTTTGCCGCCTGCGGGGTCGTACTGCTCCGCCCCCTTGAGCAGGGACGCGAGCAGCGCCGCCTGGCTGGGGTCGAGGTCCTTCGCGGGGATTCCGTAGTACGCGTGCGCCGCTGCCTGGATGCCGTAGGCGCCGCGGCCGAACCAGCTGGTGTTCAGATATCCCTGGAGGATCTCCTCCTTGCTCTGCTTGTTGCTCAGCTTCAGCGAGATGAAGAACTCCTTGAACTTCCGGGTGGCCGACTGCTCCTGGCTGAGATAGGTGTTCTTCACGTACTGCTGGGTGATGGTCGAGCCGCCCTGGGTCTCACCGCCTTCGACCATGCTGACGGCCGCGCGGGCGATCCCCTTCACCGATACCCCCGAGTCGGAGTAGAAGGTCTCGTTCTCGGCGGCGATGACCGCGTGCTCCACCGAATCGGGTATGTCGGCGAGCGTGACGTTCTGCCGATCGACCGCGCCCACGCTCACCATCCGGCTGCCGTCCGCCCAGTAGTAGACGGTGCCCTGCCTGCGCGCCTCGGCGTTCTCGTCCGGGATGTCGACGGATGCGTAGACCACGGCGAACAGCCCGGCCAGCGCCCCGGATCCGAGCAGGATCCCGCTCAGCGCCTGCCGCCACGAAGGGACCCAGCGGAGCCAGTTGCTTCTCCCCCGGCGGGGGTAGTCGACACGGAGCCCGCGAAGGCGGGTCGGACGGATGGGGCGTCGGGCCATGCTCCGGCAGCTCCTCGTTCACCGTCCCGCACCGGTGTGGTGCGGGCTTGTGAGAGGAGATGTTCCGGATCACGATCGGGTTGTCTCAAAGCCCCGTCCGACACGGGTGGCGAACCGAGGACGAAGCACAACGGCCGTCGGCAGCCGGGTGGATCGGGTTCGTCAACCCGCCGCGGGAGCGTGCGTGGGCATGGTCGCCCGGCGCTCGGTGAATCCGCCCCCGCCGAAGGCCTACGCCGCGTCCCCGTCCAGGTACGCGTCCAGCCAGGACGGGAACTCCGTCAGTGACGACAGGACGACGTCCGCGCCCGCCGCCCGGAGCTCTTGCGCGTCGCAGGGCCCCGTGGCGACCGCGACCGACAGCGCCCCTGCCGTGCGGGCTCCGCGTACGTCGCCGGTGTGGTCGCCCACGTACACGTGCGCGCCGTGCTCGCTCAGCGCCCGGCCCTTGGCCTCCGCCCACAGGCCGCCGATCACCGCGTCGGGCTCGATCCCGAGGTGGGCGAGGTGGAGCTCCGCGCTCGGCCGGTGCTTGGCCGTGACGACTATCGCCCGGCCGCCCCGCTCACGGATCGCCGCGACCGACTCCCGGGCACCCGGCAGCGCGGGGCTCGGGGTGATGGCGTATGTGGGATAGATCTCCCGGTAGCGGTCGGCGGTGGCGGCCACCGCGTCGGCCGGGAACCAGTTGCGCAACTCGTCGTCGACGGGCGGCCCGAGCCTGCTCACCACCAGGTCCGCGTCGATCGGCGTCCCCGTCTCGGCCGAAAGCGCCAGGTAGGCGGCCTTGATGCCGGGCCGGGTGTCGATGAGCGTCATGTCGAGGTCGAAGCCGACCGTCAGCGGGTGCGAAGGCATGAAGCCCATTGTCGCGCGTGGCGGGTGCCGGGCGTCGGCGGTACGGGCCTCGGTCGCCGAACCGGCGGTGCTTGGACCGACCGGCACATGGGGGGGCGGCGTCGCGGGGCCGGGCACGCACATCCGCGGCGTTGTCGTCGGTCGACAACTCCCCCATAGCCCGAAAGGCATGGGAGGGACCCCCTCCGCGTTGCCTCCCCCCTCCGCCTTGCAGACGCACGCACCCAGCCCCGCTCCTTCTCCCACCCCCCATGTGCCGGTCGGCCTTAGACTTAGCCAAGCCTAACTTTGCTTCGCCTTTCGATTGGGTCCCATGTCAGCCGCCGCACCACGCCGCCCCAGACGCGCACTCGCGACGGCGGCGGCCGTTGCGGCGCTGCTGGTGGCGGTCCTTCTCAGTCTCGCCGTGGGGGCCCGTTCCATACCCCCCTCCGAGGTGATGGACGCCCTGCTGCACGGCGGGCACTCCGACTCCGCCGAAGTCATCCGGAACATGCGGGTACCGCGCACCCTGATCGGGCTGATGGTCGGCGCGGCACTGGCCCTCGCGGGCACGGTGCTCCAGGGCATCACCCGTAACCCCATCGCCGACCCCGGCATCCTCGGCATCAGCCAAGGCGCCTCGGTGGGCGTGGTGCTGGCCATCGCGTACGCCGGAATCCACACCCTGACGGGGTACGCATGGTTCGCGTTCGCCGGGGCCGCGATCGCCTCGGTCGCCGTGTACGCCGTCGCCTCCAGCGGGCGCGGGGGCGCCACCCCCGTGAAGCTCGCCCTGGGCGGCGCCGCGATCAACGCGCTGCTGGTGTCGGTGACGACGGCGGTGCTGACGACCAAGGCGTCCGCGCTGGACGAGTTCCGCTTCTGGCAGGTCGGCTCCCTCGGCGGGCGCGAGGCCGATGTGGCCCAGCAGATCTGGCCGTTCATGCTGGTCGGAACCGTGCTCGTACTGTCCGTCGCCCGGGGGCTGGACGCGCTGGCGCTCGGCGAGGACGTGGCGAAGGGCCTCGGGCAGAAGGTCGCCACGGTACGGGTCGTCGGCGGCATCGGGGCCACCGTGCTGACCGGTGTCGGTGTCGCGGCGGCCGGTCCGATCGCGTTCATCGGGCTCGCCGTCCCGCACATCGCCCGCGCGATCGTCGGCAGCGACCACCGCTGGGTGCTGCCGATGGCGGCCCTGATCGGACCCGTCATGCTGCTCGTCTCCGATGTCGTCGGCCGTGTCCTCTTCCCGCCGAGCGAGGTGCCGGCGGGCGTGATGACGGCACTGATCGGTGTTCCGTTCCTGGTCGTGCTGGTGCGCAGGAAGGCGGTGCCCGCATGAGCGGCACCACGGTCCGGGTGCGGCCCGCCGGGTACCACGTCGTACGGATCGGGGCGCGGGGCCGGTTCCTGCTGCACCGGCGCGCGGCCGTCGTCGCCGCGGCCCTCCTCGTCGCGCTGGCCGCCCTGTGTGTCGCGTATCTCAGCGTCGGCGAGAGCTTCGTCGCGCCCGGCGAGGTCGTGAAGGTGGTCCTCGGACAGCCGTCCCCCGACGAGCTGGTCGTCGGCACGCTGCGACTGCCGCGGATGGTCGTGGGGCTGCTGGTCGGCGCGGCGTTCGGGATCGCCGGCGCGCTGATCCAGACCGTCGCCCGCAATCCGCTGGCCAGCCCCGACATCATCGGCATCAGCCAGGGGGCGAGCGCGCTCACGGTCGGCGCGATGACCTTCGGCGTCACCTCGTACACCGTGCTGCCGTATCTGTCCGTCATCGGCGGGGTGGCCGCCGCGGCGCTGGTGTACGTCTTCGCCTGGCGCGGCGGGCTGCACGCCACCCGCTTCGTCCTGATCGGTATCGGCTTCGCCATCGCGCTGCGGTCGGTCACCACGCTGTTCATGACGAAGGGCGACTATCTGGTCGCCCAGCAGGCGCAGGTCTGGATGACCGGCTCGCTCAACGGCCGCGGCTGGTCCGAGGCCGCGCCGATCGGCTGGACGCTGCTGATCCTCCTGCCGGCCGTCCTGTGGGCGGCGCGGGCCCAGCGCACCGTCTCCATGGACGACGACACCGCGACGGCGCTCGGGGTGCGTCTGGGACGCGTACGGCTGGGGCTCGTCGCCCTCGGCGTGATCCTGGCGTCCGTGGCGACGGGGACGGCCGGGCCGGTCGACTTCGTGGCGCTGCTCGCCCCGCAGATCGCCCGCCGGATGACCCGCACCGCGCAGATCCCGCTGTTCTGCTCGGCGCTGCTCGGCGCGGTGATCGTGGTCTTCGCGGATCTGCTGGCACGCAGGCTCTTCTCGCCCACCGAGCTTCCGGTGGGCGTTCTGACGGCGGCGGTCGGCGCCCCGTATCTGATCTGGCTGATCGTCCGAGGTCACGGCGGCGGTCGCGGCCGTAGTGGAGGCACCGCATGAGCTCGACCCGTACGTCCGACGCGCCTGACGCGCCCGAGGCCGCGGCGACCGCGGCCGGCCGGCTCACCGCACGGGAGCTGACCCTCGCGTACGAGGACCGCACCGTCGTGCGCGAACTGGACCTCGACGTGCCCGACGGCCGGGTCACCGTGATCGTCGGCCCGAACGCCTGCGGCAAGTCGACCACCCTGCGCGCGCTCGGCCGGCTCCTCAAGCCGCGCGGCGGGGCGGTGCTCCTGGACGGCACCGAGCTGTCGAGGATCCCCACGCGGAGGATCGCCCAGTCGATCGGGCTGCTGCCGCAGACCCCGGTCGCCCCCGAGGCGATCACGGTCTCCGACCTCGTCGCCCGCGGCCGGCAGCCGCATCAGCACTGGTGGCAGCAGTGGTCCCAGGAGGACGAGCGGGCGGTGACGGAGGCGATGGAGCGTACGGACGTCACCGCACTCGGCGAACGGTCGGTGGACGAGCTGTCCGGCGGGCAGCGTCAGCGGGTCTGGATCGCGATGGCGCTCGCCCAGGAGACCGATCTGCTGCTGCTCGACGAGCCGACCACGTACCTCGACATCGCGCATCAGGTGGAAGTCCTCGACCTGGTGCGCCGGCTGACCGCCCCGGCGGCGGACGGCACCCGCGGCCGGACCGTCGTCACCGTGCTCCACGACCTCAACCAGGCCGCCCGGTACGCGGACCACCTGGTCGCCATGAAGGCGGGCCGGATCGTCGCCGAGGGCCACCCGGACGACATCGTGACCGCCGATCTCGTGCGCGAGGTCTTCGGCCTGGACGCGGTGATCGTCCCGTGCCCGGTGACGGGTTCGCCGCTCGTGGTGCCGGGTGCGCCGTGGCAGGCCACGCCGACGGCGTGAACCGTGCCCCGCTCCCGGCCCGGGCGCGGGCGACCGTCCTCGATCGCCGGGCGGGCTCGATTGTGCCGCTGGGCGGCGTGCACCCCGCCTATCCCGCGCGCCTCCGCGCCCGCCACACCAGGAACACCGCCGACGCCACGGCGGCCGTCCGTACCACCACCGGCCAGACCCCGCTCAGCGCCTGCGCCATCCCGTCCTGCGGGATGGGTTCGCCCCAGCGGCCCGTCGTCCGGCCCCACAGCCAGACCAGGGCGCCCGCCACGACCACGCCCGGCAGCCCCATCACGGCCCACTTCGCCTCCGCGCGGGAGAGCTTGCGCGAGCTGTACGCCAGCAGCCAGCCGCCGGCCAGGGGCAGCCAGGAGCCCGTCACCGCGCCCGCGACCAGCAGCACGGCGGCGAGCAGCAGCAAGGGGTGGGAGAAGCCGCGGCCCGTCGCACCGCCCTCGCGCGCGGCACGGCGGCCGAACCCCGGGAACCGTCGGCGGCGCGGGGCCTCGCCGGGACCGTCGTCCTCGGCGGGACCGTCACCGCCGTCCGGCTCGTCGTACTCCGGCGCACCGTCACCCGTGCGCGGACGCGGCACGGCGCCCCCGTCCGCGGGCGGCGGCTTCATCATGTCCGGGATCTCGACACCGCCGACGAACCCCGGTACATCGACCCCGTCACCGAACGGCGTCGGCTCGACGCGCCACCAGTCGGGCTCGTTGCCGGACCGGCCCAGCTCGTCCGAACCGGCCATGTGCGGCGGCGACGGCACCCGCCCGGCCGGTTCCGGGGCCGCGGACGGCGCGGACTCGTCGGCGCGCCCCGGCTCCGCGTCCGAGGACTCCCCATCCGGGGTCTCCGCCCGCACCGGCGACGCGCCCCGGCCGGAACCGTCTTTCCGCAGCATTCCCCGGCGCGGCCGGGGGATGCCGCCGCCCTCCCCCGCGACGGGTCCCGGCCCCTGCGGCAGCTCCACCGTGCCGTCCGCCGACGAGGCCGCCGCGGCGACCAGTTCGTCCGGCGTGCCGAGCCTCCCGATGATGCGTCGGACCGCCGCCGGGGTGTCCCCGGACTGCTTCTCGCGCTGCCGGTCGATCTCGCCCCGGAGCGTCGCGACGAGCCTCATCCGGGCTCCCGAGGACAGCTGTTGCTGCTGCGCCAGGTCCCCGACCCGGCTCAGATAGTCGTAGACGAGCTGGTCGCTCTCGATGCCCACGTGATGGTTCCCCTCTGCGGCCCTGCACCGACGGTAGCGCCCTCAGGCCTGCCCGGAACGACTACCGTGGGACGGATGGGGACGACCACACCACCGCGGACGCTCGCCGAGGCCCTCCGCGCCCGGGACGACGAATCGCTGGCGGGGCTGCTGCGCGCCCGCCCCGATCTCCTCACCCCCGTGCCGGGCGACATCACCCAGCTCGCGACGAGAGCCGGCACGCGTGCCTCCGTCGTACGCGCGCTGGAGCACCTCGACCGGTTCGCGCTGCAGACCGCCGAGGCGCTCGCCGTGGCTCCCGACCCCGCCCCGTACGAGACGCTGCTCGGCCTCCTCACCGGCGACGGCCGGGACGACGGCGAGCACCGGGGCGGCGCGGACACGGCGATCGGGGACGCGCTGCCCGCCGCCCTGGACACACTGCGCGAACAGGCCCTCGTCTGGGGCGAGAACGACCGGCTGCGACTGGTGCGCACCGCACGCGAACTCCTCGCGCCGTCCCCGCAGCACCCCTCCCCCACCGGCCTGGGCCCGACCGTCGCGGAGGCGACCGCCGGAATGTCGCCGGGCCGCCTCCAGGAGATCCTGGCGGCGGCCGGTCTGCCCACCACCCACGATCCGGTCTCCGCGGTGACGTCCCTGTCGGCGCTCTTCACCGACCGGACCAGGATGGGCGAGCTGCTGGACACCGCCCCCGCCGAGGCCCTGTCCGTGCTGGACCGGCTGGTGTGGGGGCCGCCGTACGGGGAAGTGACCCCGAACCCCACCCCGCCGGTGAAATGGCTGCGCGACCACGGGCTGCTGCTGCCCGTGTCGACCCGCACCGTGGTGCTGCCGCGCGAGGCCGCCCTGCATCTGCGGGCCGGACGCGCCCACCGGGTGCCGGAACCGCGCCCGCCGGCCGTGGAGGCGGTCGCCACCCGTGATCCCCAGGCTGTGGACAGCGCCGCGGCCGGCCAGGCCTTCCTGGCGGTGGGCACCGTCGAGGAGCTGCTGAAGGGCTGGAACGGCGGCGGGCCCGCGATACTGCGGGCCGGCGGCCTCAGCGTCCGCGACCTGAAGCGGACCGCCACCGCCCTCGACGTCTCCGAGCCGGTCGCCGCGTTCTGGACCGAACTCGCCTACGCGGCCGGGCTGCTGGCCTCCGACGGCGAGGCCGACGAACGGTACGCGCCGACGCCCGCCTACGACGACTGGGCCGAACTCCCCGCCCAGGACCGCTGGGCGCGCCTCGCCACCGCCTGGCTCGCCGCGACCCGTACACCCGGACTGATCGGCGGCCAGGACGCCAAGGGCCGGGCCCTGTCCGCCCTCGGCCCCGACCTCGACCGCTCCGCCGCGCCCGAGATCCGCCACCGGATCCTGGCCCTCCTCGCCTCCCTGGAGCCGGGCACCGCCCCCGACCCGGAGACCGTGCTCGCCCGGCTCCGCTGGGAACGCCCGCTGCGCGGCGCGTCCGCCTCCGCCGGGGACACCACCGACCTCCGGTCCCGGATCGCCCTGTGGACGCTCAACGAGTCCGAACTCCTCGGCATCACCGGCCGCGGCGCACTCGCCGCGCACACCCGCGCCCTGCTCGACTCCGGCCCCGCCGAGGCCGCCGCGCTGCTCGCGCCCCTCATCCCGGAGCCCCTGGACCACGTCCTGCTCCAGGCCGACCTGACGGCCGTCGCCCCCGGTCCGCTGGAGCGCCCGCTGGCGGACATGCTCTCCGCCCTCGCGGACATCGAGTCGAAGGGCGGCGCGACGGTCTACCGCTTCACCCCCGGCTCCGTGCGCCGGGCCCTGGACGCCGGACAGTCCGCGGCCGACCTGCACGCCTTCCTCGCCGCCCACAGCCGCACGCCGGTGCCGCAGCCGCTCAGCTACCTCATCGACGACGTCGCCCGCCGCCACGGCCATCTGCGGATCGGCGCCGCCTCCTCGTACGTACGCTGCGACGACGAGGCCGTGCTGAACGAGATCCTCGCCGACCGGCGCTCGGCCGCACTGCGCCTGCGCCGCCTGGCACCGACGGCCCTGGCCGCCCAGGTCGACCCGGCGTCCCTGCTCGAAGGGCTGCGCGAGATGGGCTACGCGCCGGCCGCCGAGTCCGCCGAGGGCGACGTCCTGATCACCCGCGCGGGCGCCCGTCGCACGCCGCCCCGCACACCCCCCGTCCCCGTGCCCGAGGGCCCTCCGGTCCCGGACGCGACCCTGCTCGGCGCGGCGGTCCGGGCGATCCGCGCCGGGGACACGGCCGCCACGGTGGTCCGCAAGGACCCGGCCGACGCGCCCGCCGCCACGCCCGGCTCCCTGCCCCGTACGACCTCCGCCGAGACCCTCGCCACCGTCCAGGCCGCCGCGATGACCGGCTCGGCGATCTGGATCGGCTACGTCAACGCGGACGGCGCGGCCAGCCAGCGCGTCATCGCCCCGGTCCGGGTCGAGGGCGGCTTCGTCACGGCGTACGACCACACGGCGGACGAGGTCCGCACGTACCCGCTGCACCGGATCACCGGAGTCGCCGAACTGGCCGACGACGCCGCACACTGAGCCCGGAGCCCGGCGCCCCCGCACGGGTGTCGTGCCCGCACGGGCGGCCGCCCGTGCGCGGCGACCCCGGCCGATGGCAATCCGTCGGGCCGACGGGCCCCGCGCCCGGCGACGCGGCGCACCCGCACCACCGGATGCGGCACACTGGACGTTTGGCCGTTCCCGGCCGTCCCCGCAGCAGAAAGGGCCGACGCGCGTGAGTGGACCCCTCATCGTTCAAAGCGACAAGACACTGCTCCTGGAAGTCGACCACGACCAGGCAGACGCCTGCCGGCGGGCCATTGCGCCCTTCGCCGAGCTGGAGCGGGCGCCCGAGCACATCCACACCTACCGGCTGACCCCGCTCGGGCTGTGGAACGCGCGCGCCGCGGGGCACGACGCCGAGCAGGTCGTCGACGCGCTCGTGCAGTACTCGCGCTACCCCGTTCCGCACGCGCTGCTCGTCGACATCGCCGAGACGATGGCCAGGTACGGCCGCCTCACGCTCTCCAAGGATCCGGTGCACGGTCTGGTGCTGACCTCCACCGACCGGCCCGTGCTGGAGGAGATCCTCCGGTCGAAGAAGGTCCAGCCGCTGGTCGGGGCGCGGATCGACCCGGACACCGTCGCCGTGCACCCCTCGGAACGCGGACAGATCAAGCAGACGCTGCTGAAGCTCGGCTGGCCCGCCGAGGACCTCGCGGGCTACGTGGACGGCGAGGCGCACCCCATCGAGCTCGCGGAGGACGGCTGGGCGCTGCGGCCGTACCAGAAGCAGGCCGTCGAGGGTTTCTGGCACGGCGGCTCGGGCGTCGTCGTACTGCCCTGCGGCGCGGGCAAGACGCTGGTCGGGGCCGGTGCGATGGCGCGGGCCAAGGCGACCACGCTGATCCTGGTGACGAACACCGTCTCGGCCCGGCAGTGGAAGCACGAGCTGGTGAAGCGGACCTCGCTGACCGAGGACGAGATCGGCGAGTACAGCGGTACGCGCAAGGAGATCCGGCCGGTCACCATCGCCACCTACCAGGTGCTGACGACCCGCCGGAAGGGCGTCTACCCGCATCTGGAGCTGTTCGACTCCCGCGACTGGGGTCTGGTGATCTACGACGAGGTGCATCTGCTGCCCGCGCCCGTCTTCAAGTTCACCGCCGATCTGCAGGCCCGGCGGCGCCTCGGCCTCACCGCGACGCTGGTGCGTGAGGACGGCCGCGAGTCGGACGTCTTCTCGCTGATCGGGCCCAAGCGGTTCGACGCCCCGTGGAAGGAGATCGAGGCGCAGGGCTACATCGCGCCCGCCGACTGCGTCGAGGTGCGCGTCAATCTGACGGACTCGGAGCGGCTCGCGTACGCGACGGCGGAGACCGAGGAGAAGTACCGGTTCTGCGCGACGACGGCGACGAAGCGGAACGTGACGGAGTCGCTGGTCCGCAGGCACCGGGGCGAGCAGACCCTGGTCATCGGGCAGTACATCGACCAGCTCGACGAACTGGGTGAGCATCTGGACGCCCCGGTGATCAAGGGCGAGACGACCAACGCCCAGCGCGAGAAGCTCTTCGACGCGTTCCGCGAGGGCGAGATCAGCGTCCTCGTGGTGTCGAAGGTCGCGAACTTCTCCATCGACCTGCCGGAGGCGACCGTCGCCATTCAGGTGTCGGGGACGTTCGGTTCGCGGCAGGAGGAGGCGCAGCGGCTCGGCCGGGTGCTGCGGCCGAAGGCCGACGGGCACGAGGCGCGCTTCTACTCGGTGGTCGCCCGCGACACGATCGATCAGGACTTCGCGGCGCACCGCCAGCGCTTCCTGGCCGAGCAGGGGTACGCGTACCGGATCGTGGACGCGGACGAGTTGCTGGCCGACGGCTGAGGACGGTGGCCGGTCCGGGGCCGGCCGACGGGCGCCGCGTGCGGCACTCAGTGCTCGCGGCGGTGGACGCCCGCCTCCTCCGCGTACTCGCCGAGGACGACGACACCGAACGCGGCGCGGGCGTAGACCTTGACGGCGCGCAGGGCGTCACCGACGCGGTGGGTGTACGGGTGACCGGTGGCCGCCGTCGCGCCGTGCGCGGGACCGGTCCTGCGGGGGTTCAGGGTGACGGTGCTCATGTAATCCATGGTCCTGCGCCCGGCCCGCGACGGCATCGATCCCCGGACGGAATCCGGGAGCGGTGCGCGTAGGTCTCCGGTCGCATGCCGTCCCCTACGGGGTGGACCCGGCAGCGGGCCGGAGCGAGCCCGATATCGGCCGGGCGTCAAATCCGTTCGACCTCGACGGGGGCGGTCGTTACAATCGCCGGTCTGCCCGCCTCCCGCACCGTGGTACCGGCCTTCGCCGGCAGCCGGGGGAGCGCCGCCGACCGGACGGAAACCGGCCGACAGCCGTACGTGCGCCCGCGCGCGTATCCCGTGATCGATCCCCGAGCGGACCGCATCGCCCCGAGCCGTGGCCGGGAGCGAGACGCGGTCCGCCGTCCTGCGTTGAAAAGCCGGAGGCAACACCGTGCCCGCGCACGAACACGAAAGCGACACCACCACCGATCCCCTGGATCGTGAACGCGCCCATCTCACCGCGTCCCGCTCCGCGTTGCGGGCGATGCGCGAGGACGCCCAGGCCCTCGACATCCGTGATGTCACCGCGAACTGGGTGAACGCGGCCGTTCTGCAGGCCCAGATCGACGAGCGCATCAAGTCGCTCGCCGATCTCGCCCATACGCCGCTCTTCTTCGGGCGCCTGGACTATCAGCACGCGGTCGGTGCGGAACAGGCCGAGGGTGCCGAGGGAGAGCAGTTCTACATCGGGCGCCGCCACGTCCATGACGCCGACGGCGACCCGATGGTCATCGACTGGCGCGCGCCCGTCTCGCAGCCGTTCTACCGGGCGTCCAGGAAGGATCCCCAGGACGTCGGCCGGCGCCGCCGCTTCGGCTACACCGGCGGTGAGCTGACCGCGTACGAGGACGAACACCTCACCGACCCCGCCGAGGCCGAGCAGACCAGCAAGCTGCTCCAGGCGGAGATCGAGCGGCCGCGTGTCGGGCCGATGCGTGACATCGTCGCGACGATCCAGCCCGAGCAGGACGAGATCGTCCGCAGCGGCCTCGGCGGGACCGTCTGCGTGCAAGGAGGGCCCGGCACCGGCAAGACGGCCGTCGGCCTGCACCGGGTCGCGTATCTGCTGTACGCGCACCGCGAGCGGCTCGCCCGTACCGGCACGCTGGTCATCGGCCCGAACCGGTCCTTCCTCCACTACATCGAGCAGGTGCTCCCGGCCCTCGGTGAGCTGGAGGTGAAGCAGGCGACCGTCGACGATCTGGTGGCGGCCGGCATCGAGGTGCGCGGCACGGACTCGGCGGCCGCCGCCGTCGTCAAGGGCGACGCCAGGATGGCCCAGGTGCTGCGGCGGGCGATCCGTTCGCATGTGACGACGCCGACGGAGCCGGTGATGGTGGTGCGCGGTTCGCGGCGCTGGCGGGTGCCGACGTACGAGCTGGAGGAGATCGTCACCGAACTGCTGGCCCGTGACATGCGCTACGGGGCCGCCCATGAGGCGCTTCCGCAGCGGATCGCGCACTCCGTCCTGGTGCGGATGGAGGAGGCGGGCGAGGCGCCCGACGACCGGGTGCAGAACGCGGTGGCCCGCAATCCTGCCGTGAAGGCGGCCGTGAAGGCCATCTGGCCTGCCGTCGAGCCGGCCAAGGTGGTGCTGCGGCTGCTCACCGACGCGGAGTTCCTGGCCGCGCACGCGGCGGGGCTGCTCACCGAGGACGAGCAGAAGACGATCCTGTGGACCAGGCCGGCCCGCAGCGTGAAGTCCGCGAAGTGGTCGGCGGCGGACGCGGTGCTGATCGACGAGGCGAGCGACTTGGTGGCGCGTACGCACTCGCTCGGCCATGTCGTGCTCGACGAGGCCCAGGACCTGTCCCCCATGCAGTACCGGGCGGTGGGCCGCCGTTGCACGACGGGTTCGGCGACGGTCCTCGGCGATCTCGCGCAGGGCACGACGCCGTGGTCGACGGAGAGCTGGGCGCAGGCACTGCACCACCTGGGCAAGCCGGACGCGGTGGTGGAGGAGCTGACGGCGGGCTTCCGTGTGCCGCGCGAGGTGATCGCGTACGCGTCCCGGCTGCTGCCGAAGATCTCTCCGGGGCTCGCGGCGGTGGAGTCGGTGCGCGAGTCGCCGGGTTCGCTGGAGGTACGGCAGGTGGCCGGCCCCGCGGATCTGGACGCGGCGGTACTGGCGGCGTGCGAGGAGTCGCTGACGCGCGAGGGGTCGATCGGCCTGATCGCCGCCGATGCGCGTGTTCCTGCGCTGGCGGACGCGCTGACCGCGGCGGGCCACGCGTATCTCTCCCCCGGTGAGGAGACGACCGCCGAGTCCCGGCTGACGCTGGTCCCGGCATCGCTGGCGAAGGGCCTGGAGTACGACTACGTGGTACTGGACGAACCGGCCGCGGTGGTGGACGGCGAACCGGACGAGCGCACGGGGCTGCGCCGGCTGTACGTGGCGCTGACGCGTGCGGTGTCGGGGCTGACGGTGGTGCACGCGGCAGGGCTGCCGGGAGAGCTGGCGCCCGCCGGCCTCACCGGCATCTGAGGAGCGGGGCCCGGGGGCGACGCCCCCGGGCCCCGGACGGGGCGCACGGGGGAACAGCCCCACCGGGCCTTGATCGAGGCGCGGGCACACCCGGGACGGACGCGGCCGGCCGGCTCGGTGCCGACGCCCGCGGGGCGGGGCAGCGCGTAACGGCGAATCCTCGGCCGAGTGGAGCCCACGGGCTCTCCCGCATGTGGCAGGGATCACATCCGGGGGAAAACCTGCGGCCCGGCCCGGGCGTCTAGCCGGTGTGAGATCAGTCAGGAAGGCACCGAGCGCGCTGGACGAGGAGCGCCTCGTCCGGCTGGTGGCCAGGGGTGACCGCGCGGCGTTCGAGGAGCTGTACCGGCGCACCGCGCCGTGGATGGCGTTGCGGCTGCGCCGTCGCTGCGCCGACGAGCAGATCGTCGCCGAGGTCATGCAGGAGACGTATCTGGCGGTGTGGCGCGCGGCGGGCGCGTTCGCGGGGTCCTCGGCGGGCGGTACGGCCGCGGGATGGCTGTGGACGATCGCGGCACGCCGCCTCGTGGACGCCTTCCGGCGCAGGGCCCACCACGCCGAGCCGCCGGCGGCCGCGGCCCTCCCCGACGCGGCACCCGCCGAGGAGGAGGCGCTCGCGACGACCGTCGGCGGTGACGTCGGCGACGCGCTGCGGCGCCTCGCGCCGGAACTCAGACAGGTACTGCAGGCCATGGTGCTCGACGGGCTGTCCGTCCGGGAGACCTCGGTCCTGCTCGGGCTGCCCGAGGGCACGGTCAAGACCCGTGCCCGCCGGGCCCGGATCGCGATGCGGAGGGCGCTGGTATGAGCGTGGAACACGCGTCGATGCGGATCATCGGCGGTTACGCACGCGGCGACACGGACATCGCCGCCGACGAGGTGTGGGCCCTGGAGGCCCATCTGCAGGCGTGCGGGGTGTGCCGTGACCGGCTGTCGGCCGCCGTCACCGCCGAGGCGCCCGCCGTGGCGGCGCTGGTCGGCACCGTGTGGTCCGGCCTCGAACCCCGGCTGGCCGCCACCGCCACGATGCCGCACAGGCGGCGCTGGTCCGCGTGGCTGTCGAGGTGGATGACGCCCACGATGGTGCCGTGGTCGGCCATGGTCGTGAGCGTGACACTGCTCGCGCTCCTGCTCGACCTGGCCGACACCGGCTTCGGCAAGGTGTCGCTGGTGCTGCTGCTCGCCCCGATCCTGCCCGTCCTCGGCGTCGCGGCGTCGTGGTCGCGCGGCCTGGACCCGGCGTACGAGCTGACGGCCTCCGCGCCGAGGGCGGGACTGTATCTGGTGCTGCGGCGCACCGCGTCCGTGCTCGCCGTGGTCGTCCCCGCACTGCTGGTGGCCGGATGGGCGACCGGTGTGACGGCCGCGCAGTGGCTGTTGCCCTGTCTGGCCTTCACCTCGACGACCCTGGCGCTCGGCAGCGTCGTCGGCGTGACCCGCGCCGCTGTCGCGCTGGCGGCCGTGTGGGCCGCCGCGGTCGTGGCGCCGACGCTGGTCACCAGCCGTACGGCCGTCGCCCTGCAGGCGGGCAGCCTGCCCGTGTGGGGGCTGGTCCTCGCGCTCGGTACCGCTGTCGTGATCGCACGCAGGGGCGCGTACTCCGTGTTGGGAGCCCATCGATGACCATCGGAAAGGAACACCGCATCATGTCCGCGGCAAGCGCGGCCGACATCGCACCGACGGCCTACGCCTGGCAGATCCGGGCCACCGGGCTGAAGGTCGGGGTCGGCAGGAAACGGATGGCCGTCGACGGGCTCGACCTGTCGCTGGGCACCGGCGTACACGGCCTCCTCGGCCCCAACGGGGCGGGCAAGACCACCCTCATCCGGACCCTGGCCACCGTACTGCGCCCGACCGAGGGCAGCCTGGAGCTGCTCGGCGAGTCCGCGGGCGGCATGCGCGAGCACCGGGCGCTGCGGCGCCGGATCGGCTACCTGCCGCAGGAGTTCGGCTACTACAAGCGCTTCACGGTGCGCGAGTTCGTCGAGTACATGGCGTGGCTGAAGGAGGTGCCCAAGGCGGACATCCCCGCCGCCGTGCAGCGCGCCGTGGAGAGGGTGGGTCTGGCGGACCGCGCCGACGAGAGGATGAAGGCCCTGTCGGGCGGCATGGTGCGCAGGGTCGGCATCGCCCAGGCCATCGTCAACGACCCGGCGATCCTGCTGCTGGACGAGCCGACGGTCGGCCTGGACCCGGTGCAGCGGCTGCGCTTCCGTGAGCTGCTGCAGGAGTTGGGTACGGACACCTGCGTGCTCGTCTCGACCCATCTGGTGGAGGACGTCGCCGCCGCCTGCACCGACGTGGTGGTCTTCGCCGAGGGACGGCTGGTCTTCCAGGGCCCTCCGGACGAGCTGGCCTCGATGGGCGGCCCCGAGCACGTGGGGGACAGTCCGCTGGAGCGCGGCTACTCGGCGCTGCTGCTCAACCCCGAGCAGGGAAGGGGCACATGGTGAACATCCGCATCCTGCAGATCGAGCTGAAGCGGTCCGTCGCCCCGTGGGCCGGCGCGGTGATCCTGACGAGCGCGCTGGCGTTCCTGTACCTGATTCCCGGACCGTGGTGGAACGGCACCGCACGGTGGACGGCCCAGTGGACGCCCATGGCCCTGTGGACCCGCTCCGTGCTGTTCTACCTGTGGCCGCTCGCCGTGGGGCTCGGGGCGCTGCAGGGTCTGCGCGACCACCGTTCGAAGATGTCCGAGCTGCTGACGAGCACACCGCGGCCCGCCCGGCACCGCGCCGCCGCGCTGGCGGGCACGACGGCGGTCACGCTGGCCTCGGCCTTCGCGCTCCTCGTCCTCGTGGGCGCGGTCCAGGTGGTCGCCGACACCGAGTACACGCACCTCGGGTGGCTGCCGATCTCGCTGGTGGGGGCGCTCTCTCTCGTCGCGGGGGCCGTGCTGGGCATGGGGGCCGCGCGGGCCCTGCCGTCCGTGCTCACCCCGCCCGCGCTGGCCGTCGGCGCCTTCGTGTTCACAGCCCTCATGCATATGTCGTTGGGGCGGACGGAGACGACCACGACGACGGGGCTCCCGAGCACGGAGCCGAACCGGGTCTCCCTGCTGTCACCGGCGGTGCAGGAGGTGCGCGACGCAGCCGTCACGCTCTCCGCCTCCGTGCACGTCGGGCAGACGATCTGGTTGCTCGCCATGGCCGCGACCGGCTTCGCGCTGCTGGTCGCCGCGACCCGGCGCGCCCGGCTGATCGCGCTGACGCCCGTCCTGGCGGGCGCGGTGATCGCCCTGCTCGTCCTTCCCTCCGACCCGCGCCGGATGTATGTCGTCGACGAGGCCGCCGCGGAGCTGGTGTGCGACGGTCCGGTGTGTGTGACGAAGACGCAGCGGGCGCGACTCGCCGACCTCGCGGGTCCGGGCAAGGAGGCGCTGCGCCTGCTGCGTGGCGCCCTGGGCAGCCGGGCGCCGGTCTCGGTCCGGGAGAACACCGCCGTACTGCCGTCGGGCTCCACTCCGCAGTGGTCCCGCACGACCGTGCTCTTCGACTTCGACGACGACATCATCGCCGCCGCGAAGGGCGAGGAGCTGACCCGTGCCCTGATCGCCAAAGGCATGGTGCCGGGGTGCTCCCCCGTCGACTGGAGCAGCTTCGGGAGGGACCAGTTCGCGCAGGCCGTCGCGGTGGGCTGGGTCCTCGGGGACCTCGGGCCGCTTCCCGGCACCTTGTCGGCGGACATGCGCCGCGAGGTCGGCACCGAGTCCCGCCCGGTGTGGAAGGAACTCAAGGCGCTGCCGCGGGCCGAGCAGCTCTCGCGGATCGACGCGATGCGCGCCGCCGCGTTCTCCTGCAAGGGCGACGCGTTCGAGGCGCTGAGCAGCGGTGCGTCCCGGTGAGATGGCTGACGCTGTACGCGCGCTCGCGTCGGATACCCGCGTCGCTCGCCGCGGTGGTGATCAGCGCGGTGGCGGTGTGGGCACTCGCCCGGGACGGCAGCGGGGGGACCGGTGATCCGCGGCTGCCCGTGCTCGTCCTCGCCGCGGGGGCGATGGCGGCCTCGATCGGGCTCGGCGGGCAGGACCTCGCGCTGGACCGGACGGCCGCGATCCGCTGGGTGCCCCGCAGAGCGGCACACGTGCTGCTCTGCGGGGCGGTCGTCGGCGCGGTGCTGCTGACGGTGCAGGCGATGGGCGAGTCCATGGCCACCACCGCGTTCGTCGTCCGGGACAGCGCGGGCCTGATGGGACTGGCCGCCCTGGGCGCGGCGCTCTCGGGCGGCCAGTACGCCTGGACGCTGCCGTTCGCCTGGCTCTCGTTCTCGTTCCTCGCCCCGCCCCCGACGAGTGCGCCGATGCAGGTGGCGAGCTGGATGCTGCTGCCGCCCGGCACGGCGGCGGGCACCTGGACGGCCCTTGTCCTCGCGGTCGCCGGGACCGCGGCCTACGCCGTCGCGGGACCGGGACGGTGACGACCGCGGCGCGATCGCGTGCGGCGCGCGCACGCGTCAGGCACCCACCACGCGGCGGCCGGGGCCCGCCGCAGGCGGCCGGCCCCCGCCCCGCCCCACTACGCGTCGAGCACCGTGCGCCATTCCCGTACCGCCGTCGCGTCCACCGGGCCCGACCAGCCGTGCGGGCGGGCCGCGCCGCCGATGTGCACCGCGTCGAGGCCCGCGGCCAGCAGCTCGGGCAAGTGGTCCAGGCGGAGCCCGCCGCCCACCAGGATCTGGGCCTCGTACCCGGCCTCGCCCTTGCGGGCCGCCTCCGCGAGCAGGGTCGGGATGCCGTCGTCCACGCCCTTCGGCGAGCCCGCGGTGAGGTACGTGTCGAGGCCCGGCATGTCCGCCAGCCGCTTGCGCAGGGCGTCGCGGTCGGCGGCCCGGTCGATCGCGCGATGGAAGGTCCAGGGGCAGCCGTCCAGCTCGGCGACGAGCCGTTCGACGGCGACCAGGTCCGGGTGCCCTTCGGCGTCGAGGAAGCCCAGGACGAACTCCTCGGCGCCCTCCGCACGCAGTTCGCGCGCCTTGCCCACGAGCACATCGATGTCGCCGGCCGCGAAGCCGTCCGCCACCCTGAGCATCACCCGCAGCGGAATGTCCACCGCCGCCCGGATCTCCGCGAAGGTCGCACAGGACGGGGTCAGGCCGTCCGCCGCCATGTCGGTGACCAGCTCAAGGCGGTCCGCACCACCCGCCTGGGCAGCGACCGCGTCCCCCGCGTCGAGAGCGATCACCTCCAGGACTGCACGGTTGCTCATGGGATCCCAATCCTCCAGGAAGCGGCAATAGGTCTAGTCCAATGGCCAGCCTACGGGTCGGCCGGCCAAGGACGCAGCCTCAATCCGACGTGAAGATACGTGAGGTCAGACGCATCCTGGAGCGCCGGGCGCGGACACTCCGGACCCCGGCCGCAGATCCACCCTTGCGCTTTATAGGGGAGGGGGGTATACCTGAACATGCAATGCATACCCCCTAGGGGTATGAAGTCTCCGCCAGGGAGGACATCGTGTCCGCGCACACCGCCACAACCGGCTCCGGCACAGCCACCGGCACCACCGCAGAGATCGAGCTCGCGATCGGCGGCATGACGTGCGCCTCCTGCGCGGCCCGCATCGAGAAGAAGCTCAACCGGATGGACGGCGTCGAGGCCACCGTCAATTACGCCACCGAGAAGGCCAAGGTCAGCTACCGGGGCGAGGACGTCTCCATACAGGACCTGATCGCCACCGTCGAGAAGACCGGCTACACCGCGCACGAGCCCGCTCCCCCGGTACGGACCGAGCACGACGCCCCCGAGGCCGCGGAGGCCGACGAGCTGCGGCCCCTGCGGCAGCGGCTGCTGACCGCCGTCGCGCTCGCCGTGCCGGTGATCGCGATGTCGATGATCCCGGCGCTCCAGTTCGACTACTGGCAGTGGCTCTCGCTGACCCTGACGGCACCCGTCGTCACGTACGCCGCATGGCCGTTCCACAAGGCCGCGTTCACCAACGCCCGGCACGGCGCGGCGACGATGGACACCCTGATCTCGGTCGGCACCTCGGCCGCGTTCCTGTGGTCGCTGTGGGCACTGTTCTTCGGCACCGCCGGGATGACCGGCATGACGCACCCCTTCGAGCTGACCATCGGCCGGAGCGACGGCGCGGGCAACATCTACCTGGAGGCCGCCGCCGGCGTCACCGCCTTCATCCTGGCCGGGCGCTACTTCGAGGCCCGCTCCAAGCGGAAGGCGGGCGCCGCCCTCAAGGCGCTGCTGGAGCTCGGCGCCAAGGAGGTCACCGTACTGCGCGGCGGCCGTGAGGTGACCGTGCCGACCGCCGACCTCCAGGTCGGGGACCGGTTCCTGGTCCGGCCCGGCGAGAAGATCGCCACCGACGGGACCGTCGTGGAGGGCGCGTCGGCCGTGGACGCGTCGATGCTCACCGGTGAGTCCGTTCCGGTGGAGGTCTCCGTCGGCGACTCCGTCACCGGCGCCACGCTCAACGCGGGCGGCCGGCTCGTCGTCGAGGCCACCCGGATCGGCGCCGACACCCAGCTGGCCCGGATGGCGAAGCTCGTCGAGGACGCGCAGAACGGCAAGGCGGCGGCCCAGCGTCTCGCGGACCGGATATCGGCCGTCTTCGTCCCCGTCGTCATCGCCCTCGCGCTCGGCACGCTCGGCTTCTGGCTCGGCAATGGCGCGGGCCTGACCGCCGCGTTCACCGCCGCCGTCGCCGTACTGATCATCGCCTGCCCCTGCGCCCTGGGCCTCGCCACTCCCACCGCCCTCATGGTCGGCACCGGGCGCGGCGCCCAGCTCGGCATCCTGATCAAGGGCCCGGAGGTCCTGGAGACCACCCGCCGCGTCGACACGATCGTCCTCGACAAGACCGGCACCGTCACCACCGGCCGGATGACCCTGCTGGACGTGCACACGGCGGACGGTACGGACGAGCGCGATGTGCTGCGGCTCGCGGGCGCCCTGGAGCACTCCTCGGAGCACCCCATCGCCCAGGCCGTCGCCGCCGGAGCCGCCGAGCGCACCGGAGCCGCCCTGCCCACCCCCGAGGACTTCGCCAACATCGCGGGGCTCGGCGTCCAGGGTGTCGTCGAGGGGCACGCCGTCCTCGTCGGCCGTGAGCAGCTGCTGGCCGAGTGGGAGATCCACCTGCCGGTGGAGCTGGCCCGGCACAAGGCCGCGGCGGAGGCAGCCGGCCGGACGGCCATCGCGGTCGCCTGGGACGGCGAGGCACGGGCGGTCCTCGAAGTCGCCGACGCGGTGAAGGACACCAGCGCGGAGGCCGTTCGGCGGCTGCGGGCCCTGGGGCTGACCCCGATCCTGCTCACCGGTGACAACCGGGCGGTGGCCGAGGCGGTCGCGGCCGAGGTCGGGATCGAGAAGGTGTACGCGGAGGTCATGCCGGAGGACAAGGTCGACGTCGTCAAGGAACTCCAGTCCCAGGGCCGTTCGGTCGCCATGGTCGGTGACGGCGTCAACGACGCTGCGGCCCTCGCCCAGGCCGATCTGGGCCTGGCGATGGGTACGGGGACGGACGCCGCGATCGAGGCCGGCGACCTGACACTGGTACGCGGGGACCTGCGGGCCGCGGCGGACGCCATCCGCCTCTCGCGCAGGACGCTGGGCACCATCCGTACGAACCTGTTCTGGGCCTTCGCCTACAACGTGGCCGCCCTGCCGCTCGCCGCGGCCGGACTGCTCAACCCGATGATCGCGGGCGCCGCGATGGCGTTCTCGTCGGTCTTCGTGGTCGGCAACTCGCTGCGGCTGCGCGGGTTCAGGGCGGCGGCGTAGGACGGCGGCGTCCGGGCCGTCCCTCGGCCCGGACGCACGAACCGCACCCGGGTTCCCGGCACCGCCCGTGCCGCGCCCGCGAGTGCGGTTTCGCGCACGACGCCTTCGACCGGGCAACCCCCGGTCGCCGGATGGTCGTCGAGGACGCGTCACCGGGCACCCGTCCGGTGGTGCGTCCTCGCGAGTACGTACCGCGGCCGGGCCCCGGCGCGGGCACCCGCTCCGGATCGACCCGCGGCGCGGGCGCGCCGGGCGAGCGCACGTGATGCCATCGTCTCGTCCCCCGGCGTGTCCCGGAGCCCGGTCACGGCACTGAGCCCGCCAGGGGTTACGGGCCAGCCCTTAGGGTCGTCCCATGACCGACAGCTCGCACGGAAGCGGAAACAGCGGAAGCGGAAGCAGTGGCCCCGAGGCGGGCAGTATCGACGCCGCTCTGCGTGACCGCTGGCGGGAGGCGCTCGTCGGGGCGCGGGGTGGGACGTCCGGGCCCGATCCGGCGCCGTATGCCGACAATCTGCTGGCGCGCTGGGCCGAGCCGCAGCGGCGCTACCACACCACCGCGCACCTGGTCGCGGTGCTCGACCGCATCGACACGCTCGCCGGTCACGCGGCCGATGCGAACGCCGTGCGCCTCGCCGCCTGGTTCCACGACGCGGTCTACCGTCCCGACCGGTCCGAGAACGAGGAGCGCAGCGCCGCCCTCGCCGAGCGCGCCCTGCCGGAGGCGGGCGTACCGGCCGACGTCACGGCCGAGGTGGCCCGGCTCGTCCGGCTGACCGTCACGCACGATCCGGCGGACGGCGACACCGACGGCGAGGTGCTGTGCGACGCGGATCTGGCGATCCTGGCGGCGCCCCCGAAGGAGTACGCGGCATACGCGGCGCAGGTGCGGGAGGAGTACGGCTTCGTGCCCGACGACGCGTTCCGCGAGGGGCGGGCGACGGTGCTGCGCCAGCTGCTCGGACTACCGCGGCTGTTCCGCACGCCGTACGGGGCGGAGCGGTGGGAGTCGCGGGCGCGGCAGAATCTGCTGACCGAATGGGAACTGCTCGGTCACTGAGCAACGCGGTACGGCGGCGGTCTCGGGAATGCGACGCCGCCGAACGCTGTTGGCAGCTGTCATGCCCGACTCTGCCGCTCACCGCTCACGCATGCCACTTGCCGTGTACATTCTCGGCCTCTCCGTCTTCGCCCTGGGTACCAGCGAGTTCATGCTCTCCGGGCTGCTGCCGCCCATCGCCGACGACATGAACGTGTCCATTCCCCGCGCCGGACTTCTCATATCCGCCTTCGCGATCGGCATGGTGATCGGCGCCCCGCTGCTCGCCGTGGCCACGCTCCGGCTGCCCCGACGCACCACTCTGATCGCCCTGATCTCCGTCTTCGGCCTCGGGCAGGTCGCGGGCGCGCTGGCTCCGACGTACGAGGTGCTCTTCGCCTCGCGTGTCGTGAGCGCCTTCGCCTGCGCCGGATTCTGGGCGGTGGGGGCCGCGGTCGCCATCGCGATGGTGCCGGTGAACGCGCGCGCCCGCGCGATGGCCGTGATGATCGGCGGACTGTCGATCGCCAATGTGCTGGGCGTGCCCCTGGGCGCCTTTCTCGGCGAGAACCTCGGCTGGCGGTCGGCCTTCTGGGCCGTGGGCGCGGCGTCCGCCGTGGCACTGGTCGGGGTGACGACGCTGATTCCGCGGATCCCGCTGCCGGAGCAGAAGCCGCGGCTGAAGCGGGAGATGAGCATCTACCGGGACCGGCAGGTCTGGCTGTCGATCGTGATCACCGCGCTCGCGGCGGGCGGTGTCTTCTGCGCGTTCAGTTATCTGGCCCCGCTGCTCACGGATGTCGCCGGGCTGGACTCGGGCTGGGTGCCGACGGTCCTCGCGCTGTTCGGGATCGGCGCGCTGGTCGGTACGACGATCGGCGGCCGGGTCGCGGACGCGCATCTCTTCGGGGTGCTGATGAGCGGAATCGCGGCCTCGACGGTCTTCCTGGTCGCGCTGGCGCTGTTCGCGTCGAACCAGGTCGCCGCGATCGGGCTCTCGTTCCTGCTGGGGGTGTCGGCGTTCTACACGGCCCCGGCGCTGAACGCCCGGATGTTCAATGTCGCGGGAGCCGCTCCGACACTGGCCGGTGCGACGACGACGGCCGCGTTCAACCTCGGCAACACGGGCGGCCCCTGGCTGGGCGGCACGGTGATCGACGCGGACTTCGGTTTCGCGGCGACGGCATGGGCGGGGGCGGCGATGACGGTCCTGGCGCTGGCGGCCGTGCTGCTCTCGCTGCGGCTGCACGGCGGAGGCAGGTCGCGACGGGTGACCGGGTCGCCGGCCGCGGCGTCGTCCGGTGCGGCTGCGGAGATCTCAGCGGAGGCCGCGGGCTGACGGCTGATCGACCGGGTCCGGTGCCGGAGCGCGGCCGGGCGCCGGGCGCCCCTTGGGCCGCCGGAGCCCGGCCTCCGTGATCCGGCGGACGAGTTCCTTCGAGCCGATCTGCCGGGCCCCGGCCCGCACGGCGTCCGCGTACCGCGATTCCGGTACGTCGTAGTGGTCCCGCTCGAAGGCGCGCGGCGGGCAGCCGATGGATGCCGCGAAGGCGTGCAGCTCCTCGAAGGACACGTCGCTGACCAGGTGCGACCAGAGCCGTCCGTGCCCCGGCCAGTCCGGCGGGTCGATGTAGACCGTCACCGCCGCAGTATCCCGCCCAGCGAACCGACCGGGGCGACGGCGACCGCGGCCTTGGTGCACACCCAGTGCGGGTCCGGGCCCAGTTCCGGTTCGACGTCCAGGGCATGCGGGTCGCCCGCGTCGCAGACCGGGCAGAGCGGCCACCGCCCGTACCGTTCGAGCAAGGCGTCCTGCACGTCCTGAGCCACGAGGCCGACGACGAACGAGGCGCCGTCGGGCCACTGTTCGACCCACCACCGGCGGTGCGTCACCGCGTCCTCGACCAGCGAGACGATCCCGGCCTCGGCGACGTCACCTGCGGCGAGATCGGCCATGACCAGCGCTCGGGCCGTGTGCAACGCCTGTTCCAGGGGATTCATCTCCATGGGCCCATTGTCACCCCGCCCGCGAACCCGCTTCTCGCGCCCGCCCCCGCCGCTTCCGCGCTGTCGGAGGCGCTGTGGCCGGCGCGACCGGAAGCACTGCCGGAAGTGCGGGCGGAAGTGCGGGCGGAAGGGTCGTCGGCGGCACCGCCGGACAGGTCCGTCAGAGACAGGGACCAAAGGGGGCTTGACGGGCAACCGGGTTGAAAATATCTTTCAAATGTGACCCATGACCTGAAGGAAAGTTTCAGCGCTGATTCACCGCCCGCCCCGGCGGCTCTCGCGGCCAAGGTGCGCACGCTCGCGCCGTCCATGACCCGCTCCATGCAGCGCGTCGCCGAGGCCGTCGCCGGTGACCCCGCAGGCTGCGCCGCCCTCACGGTCACCGGTCTCGCCGAGCTCACCGGCACCAGCGAGGCGACCGTGGTCCGTACGGCCCGTCTCCTCGGCTATCCCGGCTATCGCGATCTGCGCCTCGCCCTTGCCGGGCTCGCCGCGCACCAGCAGTCGGGCCGGGCTCCCTCCGTCACCGCCGACATAGCGGTCGACGACCCGATCGCCGACGTGGTCGCCAAGCTGGCCTACGACGAACAGCAGACCCTCGCCGACACGGCCGCGGGGCTCGACACCGTCCAGCTCGGTGCCGCCGTGGCCGCCGCCGCCACCGCCCGGCGCATCGACATCTACGGTGTGGGCGCCTCCTCCCTCGTCGGCCAGGACCTGGCGCAGAAGCTGGCCCGTATCGGACTCATCGCCCACTCCCACACGGACCCGCACCTCGCGGTGACCAACGCCGTACAGCTCCGCTCCGGCGATGTGGCCATCGCGATCACGCACTCCGGCTCCACCGTCGATGTCATCGAGCCGCTACGGGTCGCGTTCGACCGCGGTGCCACGACGATCGCGATCACCGGCCGCCCCGACGGCCCGGTGACGCAGTACGCCGACCACGTGCTGACCACGTCCACCGCCCGGGAGAGCGAGCTGCGGCCCGCCGCCATGTCGAGCCGTACGAGCCAGCTTCTCGTCGTCGACTGCCTGTTCATAGGCGTCGCGCAGCGCACGTACGAAACGGCCGCACCGGCGCTCGCCGCCTCCTACGAGGCGCTGGCCCACCGCCACACCCCGCGCCCCCGCTGACCCCGGAGCGCATCGAACCGACCGCACCGCACTGCATCCGCACCCGCACCCGCACCCGCACCCGCACCCGCTGAACCGTACGAGATCGAGAAAGCAGAGCTGCTCTCCATGACCTCCACCACCGACGCCGACACCAGTTCCCCCGACGGATACGGGGAGCTGCGCGCCCAGCTCGAAACGCTCACCACCGAGGCGTTCCGGCCCGAGCTCGCCGAGATCGACCGTCTCGACACGCTTGAGATCGCCCGGATCATGAACGGCGAGGACCGGTCCGTCCCGACCGCCGTCGGCGCCCGGCTCCCCGAGATAGCCGCCGCGATCGACGGCACCGCGGAGCGCATGGCCCGCGGCGGGCGGCTGATCTACGCGGGCGCCGGCACCGCGGGCCGGCTCGGCGTGCTCGACGCCAGCGAGTGCCCGCCCACCTTCAACACCGACCCCTCGGAGGTCGTCGGCCTGATCGCCGGCGGCCCGTCCGCCATGGTCAAGGCCGTCGAGGGCGCCGAGGACAGCAAGGAGCTGGCCGCCGCCGACCTCGACGCCCTGGATCTCACCGCCGACGACACCGTGGTCGGCATCTCCGCCTCCGGCCGGACGCCGTACGCGATCGGGGCCGTCGAGCACGCCCGTGCCAAGGGCGCGCTCACCATCGGGCTGTCCTGCAACGCGGGCTCCGCACTGGGCGCCGCGGCCGAGCACGGCATCGAGGTCGTCGTCGGCCCGGAGCTGCTCACCGGCTCCACCCGGCTCAAGGCGGGTACGGCCCAGAAGCTCGTCCTCAACATGCTCTCGACGATCACGATGATCCGGCTCGGCAAGACGTACGGGAACCTGATGGTCGACGTCCGCGCCTCCAACGAGAAGCTGCACGCCCGCTCCCGCCGGATCGTCTCGCTCGCCACCGGGGCGTCCGACGAGGAGATCGAGGCCGCTCTCGCCGCGACCGACGGCGAGGTGAAGAACGCCATCCTCACCATCCTCGGCCAGGTCGACGGCCCCACCGCCGCCACCCTGCTGACCGCGGCCGACGGCCATCTCCGCGCCGCCCTCGCCGCCGCCCCCCGCACCACGACCTGACCCACCGGCTCCACCCCAGCACCCCCGCACAGCAAGGCACCACGCACCATGGCAACAGAAGACAAGAACCGCGCCACCGCCGCCGCGATCCTTCCGCTCGTCGGTGGCGCCGCGAACGTCAGCTCCATCGCCCACTGCATGACCCGGCTCCGGCTGGGTCTGCGCGACCGCTCGCTCGTCGACGACGAGGCCCTGAAGGCGATACCCGCCGTCATGGGCGTGGTCGAGGACGACACGTACCAGATCGTCCTCGGGCCGGGCACCGTCGCCCGGGTCACGCCGGAGTTCGAGCAACTGGTGGAGGAGGGCAGGGAGGCCGCACCGGAACCGGCCGCGACCGAAACCGCCGCCCACCCCGAAAACCCCGCATCCACCTCCGCTTCCGCTTCGGCTTCCGCTTCGGCTTCCGCGGACGAACTGGCTGCCCAGGGCGCCGCGATGAGAGCGGCACGGAAGGCGAAGAACGCCACCCCGTTCAAGCTCTTCCTGCGCAGGATCGCGAACATCTTCGTGCCGCTGATCCCGGCGCTCATCGGCTGCGGCATCATCGCCGGTCTCAACGGCCTGCTGGTGAACCTGGGTTGGCTGACCTCGGTCACGCCCGCCCTCGCCGCGATGGCGTCCGGCTTCATGGCGCTGATCGCCGTCTTCGTCGGCTTCAACACGGCGAAGGAGTTCGGCGGTACGCCGATCCTGGGCGGTGCGGTCGCCGCGATCATCGTCTTCCCGGGCGTGGCGAACATCGAGGCGTTCGGCCAGAAGCTCTCCCCCGGCCAGGGCGGTGTGCTGGGCGCACTCGGTGCGGCGGTGCTCGCGGTGTACGTGGAGAAGTGGTGCCGCCGCTGGGTACCGGAGGCGCTGGACGTCCTGGTCACCCCTACGCTCACGGTGCTGGTCTCCGGCCTGGTGACGATCTTCGGCCTGATGTACGTGGCCGGTGAGGTCTCCACCGCCATCGGCACGTTCGCCGACTGGCTGCTCTCCAACGGCGGCGCGGGCGCGGGCTTCGTGCTCGGCGGCCTCTTCCTGCCCCTGGTGATGCTGGGCCTGCACCAGGCGCTCATCCCGATCCACACCACCCTGATCGAGCAGCAGGGCTACACCGTGCTGCTGCCGATCCTCGCGATGGCGGGCGCCGGCCAGGTCGGCGCGGCCGTGGCGGTCTACTTCCGCCTCCCCCGCAACGAGTCGATCCGCCGGACGATCAGGTCCGCGCTCCCGGCCGGTCTGCTGGGCGTCGGCGAACCGCTGATCTACGGTGTCAGCCTCCCGCTGGGCCGCCCGTTCATCACGGCCTGCGTGGGCGGTGCGTTCGGTGGCGGCTTCATCGGGCTGTTCAACCAGCTCGGCGACAAGGTCGGCTCCACGGCCATCGGCCCGTCCGGCTGGGCGCTGTTCCCCCTCCTCGACGGCAACCGCGGCCTCGGCACCACGATCGCGATCTACGCGGGGGGCCTGCTGGTCGGCTACCTCGCCGGGTTCCTCGCGACGTACTTCTTCGGCTTCGGCAAGGACCTGCTGACGGAGTTCAACGTCTCCCGGGAACCGGCGGCCTCCGCGGTCACGGCGACGGACGGCCCGACGTCACCGGCTCCCGGCCCCGACACCCCGGCGAAGGAACCGGCCGGGGTCTGACCCGGATACGCCGATGAGGGGTGGTACCCGCAGCGCGGGTACCACCCCTCATCGGCGTCCACGGCTCCTCAGACCGGGAAGTCCCCCGTGAGCAGCGTCGTACCGAACGGCTCCGGCAACGTGAGGGGCTTCCCGAACGGCACCGGATCGGACTGCTTGTACGTTCCGTCCTCATTCGGTTCCGTGAACAGCGTGGCCATCGCCCCACGGGTGTCGAAGCGGTCGATCAACAGGTACATCGGCACACCCGCACGCGCATAGGCGCGGTACTTCTTCGTCCGGTCCTCCCGGGCGTTTCCCCTCGACGTGATCTCGACGACGAGCAGGGCGTCCGACACGTCCATCGGGTCGCTGGTCTCGGGATCGGCACCGTCGATGAGCTCCGACGGCATCACCACGAGGTCTGGCACATAGAGCTTGTCCAGCGGGGCCACGTGCACGCCCAGGGTCTGATAGATCTCCAGCTCTTCAGGCAGATCTCTGTAAAGCCTGCGCTGCACTTTGGCGGCGATTCCGTTGTGATGCGCATGAGGCGGAGGTACCAAGACGATCTGCCCTTCGTCGATCTCGGCGCGCCACCCCTCGGGAACGTCCAGTTCACGCCATGTCTGCAGCAGGTAGTCCCACGGGCGGCCCTCAGAGGCCTGGTCGTTCTCGACCATCGCGGCAGTCATCGCGGGTCCCTTCTCCTGTGGCCTGTCAAAGGAGCGTAGATCGACGGTTCCGCGGCAGTTCGCCGCTCCCATCAGCGTCCCACGATCGTGTGACGTACGCAGCAACCCTCCGCCGTCCGCCCGCCCCCTGTCCTCAGGCGCGCCGAGGTGGGTGGCCGGGCCCCTTCCCACCCGGATCCTGCTTCTGCCTCCGGACCTCGAAGCCCGTACGAGAGGTCCGGGCGCCACAGCTCGGGCCAGCCGGGCATGCCGGAAGAGCGGAGTCACAGCCTGGGCGGCTCCCTTCCGGCCCGCGACCCCGCCGAACCGATCCGGCCCGCGCCATACTGGCCGGGTGACCGCTGCACGCATTCTCGTCGTCGAGGACGACCACGGCCTGCGCGATGTCCTGGCCCGTGGCCTGCGCGACGAGGACTTCGACGTGGTGACCGCCGTCGACGGCGCGACCGCCCTCAAGACCGTCGACGAGTCGGTGCACGCGGTCGTGCTCGATGTGGGGTTGCCGGATTCCGACGGTCGCGATGTCTGCCAGGCCATGCGTGGTGCGGGGATCACCGTCCCGGTGATCTTCCTGACCGCGCGCGGCGATCTCACCGACCGGCTCTCCGGTTTCGCCTCCGGGGGCGACGACTACCTGGTCAAGCCGTTCCACCTCAGCGAACTCGCGGCCCGCGTCCGCGCGGTCCTGCATCGCGTCGGCCACCACGACAACGCCCTCGCCGACGGCGCGGGCGCGATGCGGCTGAACCCGGTCAAGCACGAGCTGACGGTCCACGGCCGGCCCGTGGCCCTGACTCCGACCGAGTTCCGTCTGCTGGCGTGCCTGATGTCCGGCCCCGGGAGCGTGGTGCGCCGCCGGGCCCTGCTGCGGGCCGGCTGGCCCGAGGGAGCCCAGGTCAGCGACAACACCCTGGACCAGTACCTGACCCGCCTGCGCCGCAAGCTCCGCGAGGCGGACAGCCCGCAGACCATCGACACGGTGCGAGGTGTGGGTTACCGCTTCGGGGCTCCGCCTCCGTCCCAGGAGCGATGAAGGGCACGCCGTCGACGCGGCCCGGTGCGCCGCATACCGGTAGCCGGTGTCAGCGGCCGGTGGATCCGTCGATCTGCTCGCGGAGGATGTCGGCGTGCCCGGCGTGCCGGCCGGTCTCTTCGATCATGTGCACCAGGACCCATCGCATCGATGGCGCCGCCTCCCTGCGCGGCGCGCACGGGGCGGGAAGAGCCAGATCCGGGCAGGCGTCGATGACCTGGTTCGCTCGCTCGACGGTGTCCCGGTAGTCGGCGAGCACACCGTCGACGGTGTGCTCCGCGGACGGCCGGAAGGTCGCACTCCAGTCTCCGGCATCCTCGCCGAGGAAGTAGAACCGTTCGACGGACGCCAGATGCCTGAGCAGCCCAAGAAGGTTGGTGCCCGAGGGCACTCCGTCCGTTCGGACCTGCGGTTCCGGCACGCCTGCGACCTTGTCCGCGACCGCGTTCCGCAGATGGTCGAGGAAGCCCCGCAAGGTGGCCTTCTCGTCGGCGCCGGTCGACGGCGGTCCCATGTCCTTCGCCCGGGTCCGGGATCGTCGCACACTGTTTTCCGGCATCGAGTCACTCCCTTCCGACGTGACGTGCGGGTCGGGCGGTCATCCGGCGGCCAGTTGGACAAGCAGGACGTTGTCGACGACGGTGGCGGTCTCGCCGGCGGGCCCGGTGGCGCGGCGGCGGGGCATGTCGGCGCGCAGGACGGACCAGTGCGCGGGGTCGAGATCGAGTTCGGCGGCGATCTCGGTGGGTGCGGGGTGGTGGATGTCGGGATCCTGGTTCCACGACCAGGGCGCGGTGGAGCCGTGGTCGACGATCAGCAGGAGACCGCCGGGCCGCAGAGCCCGTGCGGCGGTGCGCAGGACTCGGCCGCGCGGCAACGCGAACGGGGTGTGGAAGTACTGGGCGGAGACGAGATCGAACCGGCCGTCCGGGAAGCTTCCGGCCAGATCGTGCTGCTCGGTGGCGACCCGGTCCGCGACGCCGAGATCCTGGGCGCGTTCCCGCACCTGTTCCACGGCGGTGGTGGAGATGTCCACGGCCGTGACGTGCCAGCCCCGCCGGGCGAGCCAGATCGCGTCACCGCCGGCGCCGCAGCCGAGATCGAGGGCGGCGCCGGGGCGCAGCGGTGCGGCGGTCTCGGCGAGCAGCGGGTTGACGCGTGCGTCCCAGGCGCGCCGGGTGCGGTAGTGCCGCTCCCAGAACAGCTCGGCGTCCTCGTCCGTCGCGCCCCGGTCGCTCGTGGCGTCTGCGGTGGGTGTGCGTCGGGTGGAATCCATCTGAGGTGCCCCTTCGTCGGCCGGCGTGCCGGGCGTGATCGATACGCACCTCCGACGCCGGTGATGTACCGACAGCATCGGCACCGCCGTTTCACCCTTGCAAGAAAAATTGCGGATCCGCATCATCGGGGCATGGACAATCCCGCAGAAGACGTTCTGGCCGGAGTCGGGCCGCGTCTGCGTGCCCTGCGCCGGGCACGGAGCGCCACGCTGGCGGCGCTGGCAGACGAAACCGGCCTCACGGCGAGCACCCTGTCCCGCCTGGAGAACGGCAAGCTGCGCCCCACGCTGGAGCAGCTGCTGCCCCTGGCTCGGGCGCACGGCGTCCCGCTCGACGATCTCGTCGCGGCGCCGCCCACCGGCGACCCGCGCATCCACCTGCGGCCGGTGCGGCGGTCCGGGCTGGTGATGGTGCCACTGACCAGGCGGGCCGGCGGTATCCAGGCCTACAAGGTGATCCATCCGCCTGCCGGCCGGGCACCCACGATGAACCTGCAGACCCACGAGGGATACGAGTGGTTCTACGTCCTCGACGGACAGGCCAGGTTCGTGCTCGGCGAGCAGGAGTTCCTGCTCGGCGTCGGCGAGGCTGCGGAGTTCGACACCCGCGTACCGCACTGGATCGGCAGCGCCGACAGCCGGCCCACGGAACTGCTCGCCCTCTTCGGCGCGCAGGGGGAGCGCGCACATCTGGCACCGTTCGGGCACTGATCGTTCCGGCCCTCCGCCGACCGAGTCCGACCCATGGTGGCGACGCCCCCTCCACCGGCGCGGTCTCCCTGCCGTCCGTCGGCTCCCCGTCGCGCCGTGGATCGCACTCCCCCACGGACTTGTCATGAGCAACACGAAATGCTCGGCTCAGGGCAGTTACATTTACTTCAGCGAACCATGGCGCGCGGGAGCCGCCGCGATCATCGAGTGGGCGGCCGGACCCGGCGGCGAGACCCCCGACCGCTCACCACGCGATCGGAACGACACCGGACGACAGCATCCGACGAGAGGACGGGAGGGCGAGGCGTGACGGTGTCGACGGGCACGGCCAAGGGCCCCGACAGGCCGGTGAAGCGCCTTCTCACCCCCCGGACCCTCCGCGGTCGCCTCGCCCTGATGGCCCTCGCCACCTGCGCCCTGTGGATCGGCGTCCTGACCACCGTCTTCAACCTCGCCCTCGACAACCGGCTCCACGGAGAGGCCGACGACGTCCTGCGCACCCGCGCCGAAGCAGTGGCGGCGACGGTCGACGTACGACCCGACGGGCGGCTCGTCGTCCGCGAACCCACCGAGGACCGGGCCCTGGACGTCGGGGTCTGGATCTTCCAGGGCGACACCGTGGTCGAGAAGCCCCCCACCGCGCCCGCCGGCCTGCAGGATCGGGCGGCCCGGCTCGCCGGAGGCCGCGAGACGTTCACGGACGTCACAAGCGGTGGGGCGTGGCGGCTGTACGCGTTCCCCGTGGACACCCCCGCCCGGCAGGGACACCCGCCCACGCAGGCCGGCACCGTCGTCAGCTCGGTCAGCCTCGACCCGTACCGCAGCACGGCGGACACCGCACTGGTCGGCTCCATCGCGCTGGCCGTGCTGCTGCTGGCCACCATCTATCTGCTGACCCGCCTCGTCGTACGACGGGCCCTGCGCCCCGTCGCCGCGATGAGCGAACAGGCCACCCGGTGGAGCGCCGCGGGCGCCCCCGAACGGTTCGGCGCCGAGGGCCGGCCCGCCGAACTCGCCGCGTTCGCCACCAGCCTGGACGCACTGCTGGACCGGCTGGCCGCCGTCCTGCGGCACGAGCAGCAGCAGGCCGCCGAGCTCTCGCACGAACTGCGCACCCCGCTCGCCCGGATCACCGCCGAGACCGAGTGGCTGACCGGACGCCCGCGCTCGGCCCAGGAACGGGAAACCTCCCTGGAGGCCATCGCGGGCGCCGCCACCACCATGCAGCAGATCTGCGACTCGCTGCTTTCGGAGGTCCGCACCCGCAACGCGCAGACTCCCGGCCGCTCCCGCTTCGCGGACATCGCGCACCGCCTGGCGGCACGCAACGCGGCCCTGTTCCCCGACGCCCCACCGGTGACCGTCGCGGCGGCGAACGACGCAACACCCGGCGGCGAACCCGGCCGCAGACCCGGCACGGCGACCGGCACCGCACCCGGCACCGCACCGGACGTGAGCATCGGCGTCTCGCAGGACGTCGCCGAGCGCATCCTGACGCCGCTCCTGGACAACGCCCGCCGCTACGCCGCCCGCACGATCACCCTCACCTGCGCGGTGGGCGCGGGCGAGGTCACGGTCCACGTCGGCGACGACGGCCCCGGCGTCCCGCCGGACTTCGTCGCCTCGCTCTTCGAACCCGGCCGTCGCGCCCGCCCGGAGGACGGACACGACGGCGCGGGTCTCGGTCTGGCCCTGGCCCGCCGACTGGCCAGGGCCGCGGGCGGCGACATCGCACTGGACGCCGCGGCCCCCGGCGCACGTTTCGTCGTCACCCTTCCCGCGGGCTGACTTCCCGTGCGCCGGCCGTCTCGACGGCACCGTCCCTCGCCACATCGCGCCGGGTCCGGGTCAGGAAGACGACCAGGCCGAGGATGACCGCGAGGAACAGGATGCTGGTGCCGACCGTGCCCAGCCCCAGCCCGCCGTCCGCGGTGGGCTGCGACAGATAGTCGCCCAGCGAGGCACCGAGCGGCCTGGTCAGGACGTACGCGATCCAGAACGACCACACCGCGTTGAAGTCCAGCGTGCGGTGCGCGAGCGCGACGGCCGCGATCAGCGCGGCGAACACGACCGCGGAGAGCCAGTACCCCAGGTTCAGCTTCTCCGCCGTGAGGTCGCCCGCGGACGTGCCCAGCGCGAAGGTGAACAGGATCGCCAGCCAGTAGAACGCCTCGCGGCGCGTCGTACGGATGGTGTGGATGGACAGCGTCCGCTCACTCGCGTACCAGGCGAAGAACGTGACGGCGAGCGCCACCGCGAACACCACGGTGGTGGTCTGGAGCGGAACGCCGAGGTTGTCGGTGAGGTTGTCGCTGATCAGCGTGCCGACCACGCTGATCAGGACCACGGACAGCCAGTACAGGCTCGGCACATATGAGCGCGCCCGGAACTGGAAGAACAGGGTGACCACCAGCAGCGCGCCCATCAGGTACGAGGTGTTGGTCAGCCCCATGCCCAGGTTGTCGTTGAGCAGATCGGCCGCGGTCTCCCCGACGGTGGTGCACAGCACCTTGATCACCCAGAAGTAGACGGTCACTTCCGGGACCTTGTTCAGCATCTGTCGCGCACGGGAGCGCGCGCCCGGCGCGCGCCTGCCGCCCGCGCCACGGGCGCCGGCGATGCGGTCGGTGTCGGCCGCCCCGGCGGCGCTGTTCGTTTCGGTCGTCATGGAACGGCACGCTGGCAGGGCTTTCCTGAACATTTCCTGACTGCGTGCCCGGCGCGACCCCGCCCGCAGGGCGGGGTTGCGCCCTTCCCCGTGCTCACCGTCACGTCGGCGCCGGTGTCCCCGACGCCGTCACGGCAGCCGCCCCTCCCTGTTGATCTCCCTGACCCGGGCCCTCAGCACATCCCCGAGCGGGGCGGGGCGCACCGCCCCCGACGGGCAGTCCCACTCGGGGCCGCCGCCCGGCGGGCGCAGCTGCACGTACGACCCGACGCGCCCCATGACACGCCCCACCCGCCCGTCCCGCGTGTCCACCGCGAACGACCCGGGCTCGAGCCCGGACGGCTCGACTCCCTCACCCGTCATGACCGGCCTGCCTCTGCGTCTGAAGCGCCGCACTCAGCCGCAGCGCCGTGTCGAGGTTGCACCGACCGAGGTCGACCAGCGGCGACGCGGGGTCGTTCCCCGCGCACGACACCGGGTCGAGCCGCAGCGAGGGCAGCGTGATCCCGACCCCGGAGAGACCCTCCTTCAACCGCGCCACCGCGTCCTCCGCGGCCCGCACTCTTCCCTCTGTCGCCCTGCGCCGTTCCATCGTCGTCATGATCCATCCCTTTCCACGCTGAGTAATGACAATGCATACCCAGCGTGGCCAACACGTCACTGAGGGCTGTCCCGTAACCCCTGATGGATCAGCGCGCGGCGCCGGATGCGGTGCACCGCAAGACGGAGGGGCATCCGCATACCGGATGTATGCGGACGTTCCGACAACGCGGCGAGGTGCCATAGTCCTCGCGCGCCCGCCAGGGGTTACGGGACAGCCCCTTGGCCTGGAAGAGGCACAGAACCGACAACCGCACGTGCGTCACAGGGAGTTGTCATGCCAGGCCCCAAGAAGCCCGCCCCCTCCTCCTCGGCGCGTCGGACAACTGGGGTCCGGTACGCGCCGGATGCAGTCAGGTGGTGTCGGACGGCTCGCGCCGGGGCCGGAACCAGGCCGTCACGGCTTCAGCTTGTCGGCCTCCCTGACCTCGTGGAGGTGGATGAGGACGTCGTAGGCCTTGGCGAGCACGGTGTCGCGCGGCTCCACGGGGAACAGCGTGCCGACGTTGAGCGTGGGCCGGGCGGTGTTCAGCCAGTCGCGCGCGGCCGCAGGGGCGGTGCGGACGTCGAGGTAGAAGTCCCGGTAGCGGACCTGGTCGAGGGTGGCCTCGTTCCGGTCGGGCTCGGCGGCCGGAACGGTGAATTTCTTCCACTCGCCGCCCAGCGCGGCGTCCTTCGAGAGGAAAGAGCCCTGGTTGAAGGTGAAGCCGATGGGGAGGTAGTTCTTGCCCATCGCGTCGCGCAGGAACGACCCCTGCGTCTTGGAGTACGTCTCGGGATCGCTGGCGACGTAGGCGACATGGTCGTTGTGCGCGGACAGCAGCACCTTCTGGCCGGTGTGCTGCTGCCACCAGGAGACGTTCTGTGCCATCACCTCGTCGCGGAAGCGCTGGGAGGCGGCGTTCGACTCCGGGTCGTCGGGGTTCAGGGTGAGGAACTTGGCGGTCTGGGCGACGGACCGGGCGTTCTGCTCGGCCCAGTCGAACGCTTCACCACCGGAACCCTTCAGGCCGCTGACCAGTTCCAGGGCCTGCTGTGCCTTGACGGCGAGCTGCTGCCGTTCCGCGAGCGGCTTGCCCAGGTAGGCGAAGACGTCGTCGATCGGGCGCAGTCCGGTGTAGAGCTCGTCGAGCCGCGGCAGCGCCTCCGGGTGGTTCTTCTGCACGTAGCCGGTCACCCGGCCGAAGAATTCGTCGCTCAGTGCGGGGGCGCCGATGTCGTCGCCCATGAAGTGGACGGTGCGGGCGGGGTGGTGGCGGTTGTAGTCCCGCATCCACTCGATGAGGCTGACGAACTCCTCACGCTCCCAGGGCGAGTTGGTGAGCGTCTCCTTGGCGATCTGGCGGGCGTCGCCCTTGCCGGTCTGGAGGTAGTCGTCGATCCGGAGCCCGGCGGACCAGCTCAACTCCAGGGCGAAGGTGGTGAAACCCTTCTTCTCGACGAGGTGACGGAAGACCCGCTCCTTCATGGTGAAGAACTCGTGGGAGCCGTGGGTGGCCTCGCCGAGGCCGACCACCTTGGCGTCGCCGATCATCGAGCCAAGGGCTCGCAGGTCGGCCGTGTTCCCCCCGGGCTCGGTCGAGCGCAGCGGGTGGGCCGCCTGCTCCAGTGCGCTGACCGGGTTCTGCCCCCGGCCGGCCGTGTCGGCCGTGGCCGCCTGGACCGTCACAGGGGTGAGGACCGCTCCCGCCGCGACCGCCGCCGTCGCCAACAATGCCCGTCGGCAGATCCGTTTCCGGTGTACAGCCATGCCGCTACCTCTCAACCGATGTATGACCACTTGAGAAGGATCATTGCCTGCGATTCCACTGCCGCGCGCTGGGAGAAGCCACCGGCTCCTCCCGGGAGACAGCTCCCGGATCTTCCGGGGGACAGCCCCCTGAAGGGTCGGAGCGCAGCGCCGGCTCGCCCACTCGATCGGGTGGAGCTTTCCGGTCATAGACGCGGTTTGGGTGAGAAACGGACTGTCCGGGCGCCATCATTCGGCGGTGATCTCATCGAACCGGACGGTCCACCGTCCCAAGTCCCTGCTCCCGGCCGGGCTCGGCGCACTCGCCGTACTCACGCTGCTCCCGGCGATCCCGGCCACGGCCGCGCCCGCTTCCGCGCCTGTCAAGGACCCCTCGGCCCGGCCCGCCGCGTACGCGTCGCCCCGCGCGGTGACCCCGGCCGAGCGCAGGACCGCCGCGTACCTCGACTCATTGCGTAACAAGCCCGCGAGGCTGAAGGCCTTCTTCAAGGAGCTGCCCAAGGGGGGCGATCTCCACAACCACCTGTCGGGTGCGGCGAGGACCGAGTTCCTGATCAAGCTCGCGGGCGAGAAGGGGCTCTGCATCGACGCGACGATGACGGCTGTCGCGCCGCCGTGCGGACCGGGCAAGAGGCCCGCCGCCGACGCGCGGACCGATGCCGACTTCCGTCGGCAGATCGTCCGGGCCTGGTCCATGCAGGACTTCCCGGCCGACCGGTCCGGGCACGACCACTTCTTCGACACCTTCAACAAGTTCGGCATGGCGACCTGGGATCGCGGCAAGCTGCTCGCCGACGTGGCCGACAGCGTGGTGGAGCAGAACCAGTTCTATCTGGAGACCATGGTCACCCCGGCGTCGGACAGCGCCAAGAAGCTTGCCGACACCGTGGGTTACGACCCCGATTTCGCCGCCTTCCATCGCAAGCTCCTGGCCGGCGGGCAGCTCGACCGGGTCGTGGACGAGGCGGTCCAGGAGGCCGATGACGCCAACACCCAGTTCCGGGAGGCCGCGCACTGCGACACCCGCCGACCGGACCCGGGCTGCCGGCTTCCCGTCAGGTGGATCTCCCAGGTGTCCCGGGGCAGTACCCCGGCCCGGGTGTTCACACAGATCGCGGTAGGGATGCGGCTGGCGGAACGGGACCCGAGGTTCGTCGCGGTCAACCTCGTACAGCCCGAGGACTGGGACAGCTCGCTGGCCAACTACAGCCTCCAGATGCGGATGCTGAAGTACCTGCACGGCCAGTACCCGGGTGCCCACCTCACCCTGCACGCCGGCGAGCTGGCCCCCGGTCTGGTCAAGCCCGAGGACCTGACGTTCCACATCCGCGAGGCCGTACTCGTCGCCGGGGCCGAGCGCATCGGACACGGCGTGGACCTGGTCCACGAGAACGACTGGCGGCAGCTGGCCCGGACGATGGCGCGGCGCAAGGTGGCGGTCGAGGTGCCGTTCTCCAGCAACAAGCAGATCCTCGGCATCGCGGGCGCCGACCACCCGTTCAACGCGTACCGCCGCTACGGCGTCCCGGTGGTCCTGTCCACCGACGACCCGGGGGTCTCGCGGATCGACATCAGCCATGAGTACCAGTACGCCGCCAAGACGTACGGTCTGCGCTACACCGAGCTGAAGGACCTGGCCCGCGCCTCGCTGGAGTACGCGTTCCGTCGCGGCCGGAGCCTGTGGGCCGCCGACTCCGCCCCCTCCGCCTACCAGCCGGTTTCCGCCTGCCGTGGCGACCGGCTCGGCGCCGACCGTCCGAGCGTGCGCTGTGCCCGCTACCTCGCCGACAACCCGAAGGCTGCGACGCAGTGGCGTCAGGAGACGGCCTTCGCCGCCTTCGAGCGCCGTCACCGCTGACCGCACCCGCACGCACCGCCGGGCCCGGCGACCCGATCCCCGGGCCCGGCCTGCGGATCGGAGCGCGTCCGCTACTCCGGCGCCGACCAGAGGTGGGCGAGTGTGCCGAGTACGAGTCGGCAGACGTCGTCCGGTTCGGCGCCGGCCAGGGGCTCGCGGTGCACGACCGTCCGCATCAGGCCGATCCCGAGCAGCCAGGCCATCGCGAGATCCGCACGCAGGGCACCGTCCCCGGTGCCGGAGAGCCCGGCCAGCGCGCCCTGGTATTCCTCGCCCAGCTCCCGCAGGGTTCCGGCCGCCTCGTCGCCCCGCCCTATGGAACGCAGATAGACCTCCAGGGAGCGGTCCCCCGTCCCGTCCGCGCTGCGGGTCAGCATCGAGCGCAGGGCGGTCTCGAAGAGTTCCTCGGGCGGCGTCTTTCGCAACTGCTCCAGTCCGCCCTGTGCGATCACCTGTGTGAGCAGTCCCTGCTTGGACCCGAAATACCGGAACAGCAGGGCCTGATTGGCACCGGCCCGTTCCGCGATGCTCCGGACGGTCGTCCCTTCGTAACCCCGTTCCGCGAACAGGTCGCGGGCCGCTTCCAGCAGCCGGCGGCGTGTGGCCGCGGCGTCCCGGCGGCGGTCTCCGGACGGCGGTGCGGGGGCGGACTCCATGAACGATTTCCTCTCGGAGGGCCCGTCAGGATAACGGCCGTAAAGCGTCGTTGACCGTCGGCGGAGCCACTCCTACCGTTGTAAGCAGATGCTTACATATAGGAGACCGCAGTGACGAAAGCAGAGAACGCACCCCTTGCCTATCCCTTCAACACCGCCGAGGGGCTCCGGCTCGCGGACGAGTACGAGCGCGTACGCGACCAGCCGGGCCTGTTACGGGTCCAGATGGAGTACGGCGAACCGGCCTGGCTCGTCACCCGCTACGCCGATGCCCGGCTCGTCCTGGGCGACCAGCGCTTCAGCCGCGCCGAGGGCATCGCGCACGACGAGCCCCGGCAGTCCGAGGGGCGGCGCGACAGCGGCATCCTCAGCATGGATCCGCCCGACCACACCCGGCTGCGTTCCCTGGTCGCCAAGGCCTTCACGGTCCGCCAGATCGAGAAGCTCCGCCCCCAGGTCAAGGAGCTGACCGCGAGCCTCCTCGACGACCTGGAGGCGGCCGGACCGCCCGCGGACCTGGTCGACCTCTACGCGCTGCCGCTGCCGGTCGCGGTGATCTGCCGGATGCTGGGCGTGCCCACCGAGGACCGTCCGCTCTTTCGCGTATGGAGCGACGCGGCGCTGTCGACCACGTCCCTCACGGCGGCGGAGTTCGACGCCAGCCGCGAGGAACTGCGCGCCTACATGGCCGAGTTGATCGCCCAGCACCGCCGGTCCCCGCAGGACGACCTGATGACGGCACTCATCGAGGCCCGTGACGGCGGCGACCGGCTCTCCGAACTCGAACTCGTCGATCTGTGCGTCGGCATCCTGGTGGCGGGCCACGAGACCACCGCGTCCCAGATCCCCAACTTCGTCCTGACCCTGCTGGACCACCCCGGCCAGTTGGCCAGGCTCAGGGCCGAGCCCGAACTCGTCCCGAACGCGGTGGAGGAACTGCTGCGCTTCGTGCCGCTGGGCAGCGGTGCCGGTCAGCCCCGCTACGCCACCGAGGACATCGAGGTCGGCGGCACCCTCGTCCGGGCGGGCAGCCCGGTCCTGGTCGCCACCGGTGCGGCCAACCGTGACGCGCTGCGGTTCACCGCCCCGGGCGTGCTCGACATCACCCGTGAGGGCAATCAGCACCTCGGCTTCGGCCACGGGGTCCATCACTGCCTGGGTGCCCCGCTGGCCCGGCTGGAACTCCAGGAGGCGCTGATCGCGCTCATCACCCGTTTCCCCGGGCTCCGGTTGGCGGGCGATGTGACCTGGAAGTCCGAGATGCTGGTGCGCGGCCCGCGCGTCATGCCGGTCGGGTGGTGACCGCCATGGCCTGGAACGTACGCGTCGATCCACAGCTCTGTCAGGCGTCGGGCATGTGTGCCGGGACCGTCCCCGAGGTGTTCGCGCTGGACGGCGAGCACGCGCGGGCGCGGACGGACGGCATCGAGCCGGACGAGCGGGTCCTGGACGCGGCCGACATCTGCCCGGCCCAGGCGATCACCGTGCACGACGGGAACACCGTCATCGGCCCCCGCCGCGACTGAGCCCCCCACGGAGAAACCGCCCCGTGCCGGGAGGAACGACCCGGCACGGGGCGGCTGCGTGATCAGTCGAACGGCCCGGTCCCGGGGCCGGTCCTTCGGATCGGGCCGGGCGCACGCACCTCGCTCACCGATCCGGCGCGACCCGGTGCGACCCGGCGCGACCCGGCGCGACCCGGTGCGACCCGGGTGAAGGACCCTAACCGACCCGCTCCAGGATCCACTGCGGCCCGCCCTCGTAGCTGATGACCGCGCGCCGACCCTGCGTGGCCAAAAAGCCGAACTCGCCCCGGTCGAGGGCGATGGCGACCGGGCCCTCCTGGTCCGGGCCCTGGATCGACCACTGGTCGGGCTGCTTGCCGCAGTGGTCCACCCACACGGCCGGCGGGTAGATCCGGATCGGCGAGAGCGCCAGGCAGCGGTTCTCCCCGCGCGGCTCACGGATCTGGGCCAGGCCGTTGCCCTGGTTGCGGATCTCCCACACGGTGCCAGGGTTGCAGGGCTCGACGTGGCCGCCCAGCGGACCTTCGCCGCCCGCGAGACACAGGTCGCTGCTCACATCACGGATCAGGTAGGAGCCGTCGTCGGCGGCCTGGGCGGGGGTGGCCAGCGCCGCCACCGCGACGGCGGCCGCGGCGAGGGAGAGAATCGAACGAATACGCACGGGACTCCTCGTACGAGAGAGATACGGAAAGCCGGGCCACGTCGGCGGCGGCCCAAGGCCCCCAAGATCACAAAGATGTGCGGCCGTTCGCGCACCCGGCAGACCCCCGGCCCGGGTTTCCACCCCAACGGCAGCGGCGCGCGCGCATCACGCACGGCGCACGCAAACCTCTCTCACGCCCCCGGCGACCAGAGATTTCCCTCCGGAGCTCAAGCCGCGAAGTCCGAGCGCTCTTTCCGAGGAAGGGGAGGTGGGCCACTTCCCACCCACCCTCCCCACCCGGCGAGTTGACTTCTCGTGACCGGCTTGCCACGGACGGCGGCAAAGCTCTAGCGTTCCGAATAGCGAACGGCCCCTGCCGGTGCTGGAACACCGAGCAAGGGCCTGACCACTTCGATCGTCAGGAGCGATCCCATGGCTGCCGGCCAGCTTAGACCGGCCGGCACATGGGAGGCGGCGTCGCGGGGCCGGGCACGCACATCTGCCGCGTTGTCGTCAGTCGACAACGCTCCGCGTTGCCTCCCTCCTCCGCCTTGCAGCCGCACGCACCCAGCCCCGCTCCTTCTCCCACCCCCCATGTGCCGGCCGGTCTTAGTACCGCCCCATGTGCCCCGCACGTATCCCCGCCCGCGCCCCCGCCCCCGCATCCGATGGCCAATCCGGGCTACGGCAAGCGCTCCACCCCGGCACAACTCCCGCGCACCGAACGCGATTTCGCGCATCTGCCACCCCGCGAGGCATCCATCGCGGCGTACATCGGCCGGCTTCCCGGGGGCGCCGACATCTCCGTGAAGACGCTGGCCAAGGTCCTCCCGTACGGCCAGTGCGCGCTGCGGACCGCCCTCAACCGGCTCCAGGACGCCGGTCATCTGCGGCGCGGCAGCGAGTGCGTCACCCATGACGAGGTCCTGCTCTGGGTGACCCGCACATTCTTCTCCCGCACCGCGCGGGACGACGACTGGTGGGCGGCGTTCAGCCGGGGCGACGCACCGCCCGAGCAACGGCGGCAGCAACACCCCACCCGTTCCCGCGCGTTCGTACTGCTGGCCGCGCTGGGCCGCACCACCCCTGCCCTCACCCTCTCCGCGGCGGACTGTGCGGCACTGGAGCCGCAGGTCACCGTCTGGTTCGAGCGCGGCGCCACGGAAGCGGAACTGCTCCACGCCCTCACCGACGGCCTTCCCGCCCCCGTCCACCATGCCGCGGCTCTCGTCCGCAGGCGACTGACCGACAAGATGCCACCCGAACGGGCCGCTCCGACGCACCACCGGACGGTATTGCGCACCCTGGAGTGCGGCGAGTGCCGCGCGCCCGGCAGTTCGGAGGCCCTGATCGGCGGCCGGTGCGGACCCTGCCGGGGCACCCCCGTCGACACTCCCACCGGCCCGGCCGGAACCATCCCGCCCACTGGCGTACACAGCCGCATGAACGATGTCCGAGCAGCGATGAAGCCGCGCTCCGAGCGGATCGGCCGCCCGCCCCGCCCCCGCCGCCGTGATCGCGACATGTCCGAAACCGGCTCCCACCTGGGAGTGGTTTGATCCACTTCCCCTTCGAGATCGCTACTGTGCGTGTTCGTCTTGACACGTGTCGTAACGACCTCAAAGGGGAACGAACCATGTCCGAACCGACCCACGAGCAGATCGTCTCGGAGCTTCACCGCAGGCCCGCCATCGCCCTGGCCCCCGGCCCCCGCCTGGACGCCGAGAAGCACGGCGCCCTGCCCCTGCCCCCCAACACCGTGTGGGACCTGCCGGGCGGTACCGCCTGGGTCTACTACGGCGAGGGGAACCGGGGCCTCGTACGGCCCGTGATCTTCGCCGACGGATTCAACACCGGTCCGAGCAGCCTGGACTTCTGCTGGGAGATCATGGAGTTCGGCGACTACGCGCTCATCAGCGAGCTGCGTCGTCGTGGACACGACGTGATCCTTCTCGGCTTCCATGAGCGCAGTGCGTCGATTCTGGACAACTCCAGGACCGCGCAGGCCGCGATCCAGCACGCCATCGCGGAGCGGACGGGCGACGCACCGCTGGCCGTCGGCGGATTCAGCATGGGCGGGCTGGTCACCCGGCACGCCCTGGCCAAGATGGAGCAGATGCGCCTGGACCACCAGACCGCTCTCTACTTCTCGTACGACAGCCCGCACCGCGGCGCCTGGATTCCCCTCGCGCTCCAGGCATTCGCGCACTACATCAAGGATCTCGACAGCCGGTTCTCCGACCAGATCAACAGCCCGGCCGCGCGCGAGCTGCTGTGGCGGCACATCGCGAAGTGGGACGGGACACCGGACCGGAGCGACGAACGCGCCGCGTTCCTCGCGGAGATGGCGGCCGTCGGCGAATGGCCGCAACGGCCGCGGCGGATCGGTGTCGCCAACGGCGTGGCCGTCGGCACCGGCACCGATGTGCGGGCCGGCGAACTGGCCCTGGAGGGCAAGGGGCTTTCGGTCGCGGGCACCACGCTCTACACCCAGGCCCCGGGCGACGACGAACCCGTCGCGAAGCTGCGGGTGGTGACGCCGAAGACCAACGAGGTGCGCACGTCCGGGCTCCCGTCGATCGACGGCGCCCCCGGTGGTTCGCTGGAAGGCTTCGGCATCCTCGCGGACGCCTTCAACGCCCTCAACCCCGTCCTCGGGTTCAAGACCGACGTGCGCATCCGCTCGCACTGCTTCGTCCCCGCCGTCAGCGCGGTCGACGTCCGCGACCTGGACACGGACGAGGAGCTGTACACGAACATCTCCGAACTCCCGCAGGAGGAGAGCGGGCTGGACGAGTACGAGCTCGCGTCCCGGAACGAGGGGCACACCCTCGTGACGGAGGAACTCTGCACCTGGCTCCTCGACCGGCTCCCGTAGGACGGGGCGTCGCGGCGCGGTGCCGGAGGGCGGGCTCCCGGGAGCGCCCGGTTCGCCGCCGCCGCACCGCGCCGCGGCGGCGAACCGGGCGTACGTGGCGTCGTTCTTCGACCGGTGGCTGCGCGGACACGACGACCGTTTGACGGGCGGGCCCTCGGCACGTTTTCCGGAAATGGTCTTCGCACGCCGAGGGCCGTCCCGCAGGCGGTGTCTCAGGGCGCGCACGCACCGTACCCGCCCCGGAAACGACATCGGCCCCTGGGACCAGCTGGTCCCAGGGGCCGATACGGCAAAGCTGTGCCGGAACTACCGATCCGTCAGGATCAGAAGTCCATGTCACCGCCCGGCATGCCGCCCGGAGCGGCCGCGGCAGCCTTCTCCGGCTTGTCGGCGATGACGGCCTCGGTGGTGAGGAACAGCGCGGCGATGGACGCGGCGTTCTGCAGGGCGGAGCGCGTGACCTTCGCCGGGTCGAGAATGCCCTCGGCGATCATGTCGACGTACTCGCCGGTCGCGGCGTTCAGACCGTGGCCGACGGCCAGGTTGCGCACCTTCTCGACGACGACGCCGCCCTCAAGACCACCGTTGACGGCGATCTGCTTCAGCGGGGCCTCCAGCGCCAGCTTGATGGCGTTGGCGCCGGTCGCCTCGTCACCCGAGAGCTCCAGCTTCTCGAAGACGGCCGAGGCCTGGAGCAGAGCCACGCCACCACCGGCGACGATGCCCTCCTCGACGGCGGCCTTGGCGTTGCGCACCGCGTCCTCGATGCGGTGCTTGCGCTCCTTGAGCTCGACCTCGGTCGCGGCACCGGCCTTGATGACGGCCACGCCGCCGGCCAGCTTCGCGAGGCGCTCCTGGAGCTTCTCGCGGTCGTAGTCCGAGTCGGAGTTCTCGATCTCGGCGCGGATCTGGTTGACGCGACCCTGGACCTGGTCGCTGTCACCGGCACCGTCGACGATCGTGGTCTCGTCCTTGGTGATGACGACCTTGCGGGCACGGCCGAGCAGGTCGAGACCGGCGTTCTCCAGCTTGAGGCCGACCTCCTCGGAGATGACGGTGCCACCGGTGAGGATGGCGATGTCGCCGAGCATGGCCTTGCGGCGGTCACCGAAGCCCGGGGCCTTGACGGCGACGGACTTGAAGGTGCCACGGATCTTGTTGACGACCAGGGTCGACAGGGCCTCGCCCTCGACGTCCTCGGCGATGATCAGCAGCGGCTTGCCGGACTGCATGACCTTCTCCAGCAGCGGAAGGAGGTCCTTCACGTTGCTGACCTTGGAGTTCACGATCAGGATGTACGGGTCGTCGAGGGACGACTCCATGCGCTCCATGTCGGTGGCGAAGTACGCCGAGATGTAGCCCTTGTCAAAGCGCATACCCTCGGTGAGCTCCAGCTCCAGACCGAAGGTCTGGGACTCCTCGACGGTGATGACGCCTTCCTTGCCGACCTTGTCCATGGCCTCGGCGATGAGCTCGCCGATCTGGGTGTCGGCGGCGGAGATGGAGGCGGTCGAAGCGATCTGCTCCTTGGTCTCCACGTCCTTGGCCTGCTCCAGGAGGGCGGCGGAGACGGCCTCGACGGCCTTCTCGATACCCCGCTTGAGGGCCATCGGGTTGGCACCCGCGGCAACGTTGCGCAGGCCCTCGCGGACGAGAGCCTGGGCGAGAACGGTGGCGGTGGTCGTACCGTCGCCGGCGACGTCGTCCGTCTTCTTGGCGACCTCCTTGACCAGCTCCGCACCGATCTTCTCGTACGGGTCCTCCAGCTCGATCTCCTTGGCGATGGAAACACCATCGTTGGTGATCGTGGGGGCGCCCCACTTCTTCTCGAGGACGACGTTGCGACCCTTGGGGCCAAGGGTGACCTTGACGGCGTCGGCGAGCTGGTTCATGCCGCGCTCGAGACCGCGCCGGGCCTCCTCGTCGAACGCGATGATCTTGGCCATGTGAAGTGGTCCTCCCGGACAGGGGTGGATTGCTCCGGACCGAGTGGCGCCCGCGACGGACGGCCTGCGTGACCGGTGGTTCCTTGCCCCACCGGACGTGCGGGCCTCACCGGCCCGGTCCAAGTTCTGTCACTCTCACCTGGAGAGTGCTAACGCCAATGATTAGCACTCGACCCCCGAGAGTGCAAGCGTCCCCCTCCGGATGTGGACAAGGACGACTCCGCACGGCGGGCCCGGACGCGAAGGCACGGCGGGCCGGAACGCGGACGCGCGGAGGCCTTGGACACGGACGCGCGGAGGGCCTGGACGCGGACGCGCGGAGGGCCCGTACCCCTGGGGTACGGGCCCTCCGCGCGTGAGTGGTGTCCGTTGGCCGACCGCGTCGAGCTCAGCCGACGGCGAGCTTGACCATGTCCGCCTGCGGCCCCTTCTGGCCCTGCGAGATCTCGAACTCAACTCGCTGACCCTCTTCAAGGGTGCGGTACCCGTCCATCTGGATCGCGCTGTAGTGGACGAAAACATCCGCACCACCGTCGACCGCGATGAAGCCGTACCCCTTCTCCGCGTTGAACCACTTGACGGTGCCCTGAGCCATGCCTAACTCCCCTATTACTGGCCCTTGCGCAGGACCGCACTTCGCGGGCCCGGGTCAGAACTCACCCTCCGACAGGAGAGGGTGCGTGCGCCGGAACGCGTCGACCGCGGCTGAATGTATCTGCCCAACTGCCCTCTGCAACAGGTCAATCGGACGAGAATTCTGGGCAGCACCGAACACCCGAATATGCGGAATTCATGGGATTCCCGGGCAAGTCGGGCCGGGCAAACGTGACTTATGACGCAAGGAGATCCGACACTTTGGCTGCATCTTGTCGCGACCAGGCGCATTCTCATATGCGGGCGGCACGGGCGGCTGGGGGGACTTCCCACACTGTACCGCGCTCAACCATGCAGAATTGCCCCCTCCGCTTCTCTCGCAGAGGGGGCAATTCCCATAACGCTGTGCAGTCGGGCGCAGGATCAGCAGCCGCCCGCGACGGCCGGGATGATCGAGATTCCGGCGCCGTCCGGCGTCGCCGTCTCCAGACCGCCCTCGAAGCGCACGTCGTCGTCGTTGACGTACACGTTCACGAAGCGGCGCAGCTTGCCCTGGTCGTCCAGGACGCGGGCGGCGATGCCCGGGTGGTTCCGCTCCAGGGACTCGATGACCTGGGAGAGGGTCGAGCCCTCGGCCGGGACCTCGGCCTGGCCGCCCGTGTAGGTGCGGAGGATGGTAGGGATGCGGACCTTGACGCTCATGGCGGGTGCCTTCCTTCGGTCTCGGGTGGTCAGCTGGTGGCGAGGCCGGCGGCGCGGAACGCGTCCAGGCTCGGCCGGATCGTCGCGGTCGCCTGCGAGGTGGCGGCCACCGCGTCCAGGGTCTTGAGGCCGTCGCCGGTGTTGAGGACGACGGTGGTCAGCGTCGGGTCGAGCAGACCGGCTTCGATCAGCTTCTTCGTCACGCCGACCGTCACCCCGCCGGCCGTCTCCGCGAAGATGCCCTCGGTGCGTGCCAGCAGCTTGATCGCGTCGACGACCTGCTCGTCGTCGACGTCCTCGACCGCGCCGCCGGTGCGCCGCGCGATGTCCAGGACGTACGGGCCGTCGGCCGGGTTGCCGATCGCCAGGGACTTGGCGATGGTGTTCGGCTTCTGGGGCCGCACGACGTCGTGACCGGCCTTGAAGGCGGTGGAGACCGGGGAGCAGCCCTCGGCCTGGGCGCCGAAGATCTTGTACGGCTTGTCCTCGACGAGTCCGAGCCTGATCAGCTCCTGCAGCCCCTTGTCGATCTTCGTGAGCTGCGATCCGGACGCGATCGGGATGACGATCTGGTCGGGCAGCCGCCAGCCGAGCTGCTCGCAGATCTCGTACGCCAGGGTCTTGGAGCCCTCGCCGTAGTACGGGCGCAGGTTGACGTTGACGAAGCCCCAGCCCTCGCCGAGCGGGTCGCCGATGAGCTCCGAGCAGAAGCGGTTGACGTCGTCGTAGTTGCCCTCGATGCCGACCAGCTCGCCGCCGTACACCGCGGCCATGACGACCTTGCCCTGCTCCAGGTCGTGCGGGATGAAGACGCAGGAGCGGAAGCCGGCGCGGGCGGCGGCGGCACCCACCGCACCGGCGAGGTTCCCGGTGGAGGAGCAGGAGAGGGTGGTGAAACCGAAGGCGCGGGCGGCCTCGACGGCGATGGCGACGACGCGGTCCTTGAAGGAGTGCGTCGGGTTGCCGGAGTCGTCCTTGACGTACAGGCCACCGGTGACGCCCAGCTCGCGGGCGAGGTTGTCGGCCTTGACCAGCTTGGTGAAGCCGGGGTTGATGTTGGGCTTGTCCGCGACATCGGCGGGGACCGGCAGCAGCGGCGCGTAGCGCCAGATGTTGTCGGGCCCGGCCTCGATGCGCTTCTTCAGCTCGTCGGGAGAGCCGCTCGGCAGGTCGTACGCCACTTCGAGCGGCCCGAAACAGGACGCGCAGGCGAAAATGGGGCCGAGTTCGAAACGCTCGCCGCACTCGCGGCAGGAAAGCGCCGCGGCGGGGCCGAGGTCGACGGCGTCGGTGGAAGAATTGGTGCTTACTGCAACGGTCTGCGCAGCCATGGAGGCGAGGCCCTTTCTCCTCATCTTCCTCGCGGCGCGTTTCGCCACGAGACGGAATTGGCACCTTCCCCACCTGACCTCGCGGTCGGCAGGAGGGTTGCCGGGACTTCAACGGGCCGTTCCCTCAGTCCCTCTGGATGAGCGCTGTGGCACTGGATCTCCGATCCAGGCATTTATTGGCGGACCGACCCCGACATGCGACGGCCGTCCGCGTTGTTCAAGACTGTAACCGAAGCACCGGACAGTTGAGATAGTCGTCCGAACCGCGAGATGGATCACATACAGGGAGTATCGACCGTGCTGGAAGAGGTCGAAAGCTGGCTGGCCAGGCGCTCCTGGTCGGCCGCCGACCGCCCGCTGGACCGGCTCCTCGCCGCCAAGGCCCGGGACCCGCGTCGCGGGAGCGTGAGCGTCGTGCTGCCCGCGCTGAACGAGGAGGCGACGGTCGGCGAGATAGTCACGGCGATCCGGCGCGAGCTGATGGAGAAGGTCCGGCTGGTCGACGAGCTCGTGGTGATCGATTCCGGTTCCACGGACGCCACGGCGAAGGTGGCCCGGGAGGCCGGTGCGCGGGTGGTGCACCGCGACGACATACTCCCGCGGATACCGGCCGTGCCCGGCAAGGGCGAAGTGCTGTGGCGGTCGCTCCTGGTGACCGGCGGTGACATCGTCTGCTTCGTCGACGCCGATCTGAAGGAATTCTCGGCCGACTTCGTCTCCGGCATCGTCGGCCCGCTGCTGACCGACCCGGACGTGCGGTTCGTCAAGGCGATGTACGACCGCCCGCTCGGTGACACGGCGGGGCAGGGCGGACGGGTCACCGAGCTGGTGGCGCGTCCGCTGCTCAATCTGCACTGGCCGCAGCTGGCCGGCTTCGTCCAGCCGCTGGGCGGCGAGTACGCGGCGCGCCGCTCGCTCCTCGAACAGCTGCCCTTCCCCGTCGGTTACGGGGTGGAACTGGGCCTCCTGGTCGACGCGCTGCACACCGTGGGCCTGGACGCGCTGGCCCAGGTGGACGTGGGGGTCCGCAAGCACCGCCACCAGGACGGGCAGGCGCTCGGCCGGATGGCGGCGGCGATCTACCGGACCGCCCAGCTCCGGCTGTCCCGCGGCCACTTGGTGCGGCCTTCGCTCACCCAGTTCGAGCGCGGCGAGGACGGCTTCGTACCGCGCACCCATCCGGTGGACACCGAGGAGCGCCCGCCGATGCGCGAGATCGAGGAGTACGTTTCGCGCCGCGCGGCCTGACGTCGCCTGACTTCGCACGTTTGGGTGGTTCGTGATCGGGCTAGATTCCGCAACATGGTCTCCGAGCACGAAGCCCAGTCCGCCGCCCGGCCCGCCGCCCGGCTCCCTGCCGAGCCTTCGGACCGGCCGCCCGCCGAGCCCTGTGAGCAGGTTCTCGTCGCGTCCAACCGCGGCCCGGTGTCGTACACCCTGGCCACGGACGGATCGCTCGACGCGAAGCGGGGCGGCGGCGGGCTCGTATCCGGGCTGAGCGCCGTGAAGGACAAGCTGTGGGTGTGCGCCGCACTCAGCGACGGGGACCGGGAGGCGGTCCGGCGCGGGGTCGGTGAGCAGGGCGTCCGCATGCTCGACATCGACGCCGCCGTGCACGCGGACGCGTACAACGGCATCGCGAACTCGGTGCTCTGGTTCGTCCATCACATGCTGTACCAGACCCCGCTGGAACCGGTCTTCGACGCGGAGTTCCGGCGTCAGTGGGCATCGTTCGAGACCTACAACCGGGCCTTCGCCGTGGCGCTCGCCGAGGGGGCGGGCCCGGGCGCGGCCGTGCTGGTGCAGGACTACCACCTGGCGCTGGTGCCCGGCATGCTCCGTGAGCTCCGCCCCGACCTGCGGATCGGCCACTTCTCGCACACCCCGTGGGCGCCCGTCGACTACTTCCGTCTGCTCCCCGACGACATCGCCGAGCAGCTGCTGCACGGCATCCTGGGCGCGGACCGGGCGGCCTTCCTGACCCGGCGCTGGGCGGACGCGTTCATCGGCTGCTGCACGGAGATCCTGGGCGGCACCGGCCGGACCAGGGTCGGGGTGCACGGGCTGGGCGCGGACGCGGAGTTCCTGCGCCGGCGCGCGCACGAGGCCGATGTGGACGAGCGGATGGCCGCGCTGCGGGAGCAGGTCGGCCCCGGGCGGAGGACGATCGTACGAGTGGACCGAACGGAACTGTCCAAGAACATCGTGCGCGGCCTGTTCGCCTACCGCGCGCTCCTCGAAGAGCGGCCCGAATGGCGCGAGCGCGTCGTCCATGTCGCCTTCGCCTACCCCTCGCGGCAGGACCTGGCGGTGTACCGCGAGTACACGGCCGAGGTGCAGCGGGTCGCCGACGAGATCAACGCCGTGTACGGCACCGCGGGGTGGACCCCGGTCGTGCTCCACGTCAAGGACGACTTCGCCCGCTCGCTCGCCGCCTACCGGCTGGCCGACGTGGCGCTCGTCAACCCGATCCGCGACGGCATGAACCTGGTCGCCAAGGAGGTCCCGGTCGTCTCCGACCACGGCTGCGCGCTGGTGCTGTCGCGGGAGGCGGGGGCGTACGAGGAGCTGGGCAGCGACGCGGTCGTGGTGAACCCGTACGACGTGTCCGCGACGGCCGCCGCGCTGCACGAGGCGCTGACGATGGCGGACGACGAACGGGCCGCGCGCACGGAGCGGCTGGCCGCGGCGGCGGTGGCGCTGCCGCCGCAGCAGTGGTTCCTGGACCAGCTGGACGCGCTGCGGCGGGATGCTTGAGAACGAACCCGTCCGGCGTTCGACGAACCCGTCCGGCGTTCGAGGACACGGCGGGGCCGCCGTCGGGTCTCGCGCTGATCCGACGCGGCTCGATGCGAGTGTCCCGGCCCACCCCCGTGCACGGCCGGGACACTTCCTGCGTCGGTCAGGGAACGACGTAGAGCTTCTTGGGCCAGCCCGTACGGTCCAGCCGCGAGAACAGGTCCTTGATGTCCCGCGGATTCAGCTTGATGCAGCCGTTGGAGAAGTAATCGTTGGGGTTACGGTCGGTCCACTTCTCGGACTCGATCGTTCCCTGCTGCCCGTTCGGCTTCATCTCGCTGTGTATGAACAGCTCGGTGCGCTTGGTGCGTCCGTTCTTGCAGACCTTGTCCGACAGCTTGATCACGAAGCCGTTGATGATGCCGTCGAAGTTCTTGCGGTGCCATTGGACTGCGTACGGGTGCCGGGCGTCGGCGTCGGGCAGCCACCCCCTGCCGACCGTGCACTCGTTCGTGACCTGCCCGGAGCCGGCCTTCCACCGCTTGATCACCTTGTCGCGTCCGGGCACCCGCTTCACCAGTTCCAGACGGGAGTCGGTGACCGTCCCCTTGTTGAAACGCAGGTAGTAGGTGTCGGTGACAGCGGCCGATGCGCCGGTCTCCTCCCGCGCCTGCGCCGACGGCGTCAGCGTCGCGCTCAGTCCTGCGGCGAGGACAGTGGCGAGGGCGAACGGTACGACGCGTGTATTCAGGTTCACTGGATCCCTCCGTGTGGGCCATTGGTCGTGGAAGCGTTCATCCACCGCGTCAGCTCGACCTCGGTGGAGAAGGCTTCGTGCGGATGAGGCGTTGCTCAGGCGTCGCGGTGCCGGAACGGCCGGCCACCGGTCGTCGGCCTGTGCGCCTCGCCTGCTTCGACCGCAATCCTGCTGACGCCCGGCAGGCCGGGCCAGCCTTTTCGGTCCTGGCCGAAGCGCCTGCCCAAGACCCCCGGTGATCTCCGCCGAAACGGGTGATTTCCGGAACTCGCCATGTGGAACCGGGACTTGAAGGCTGCTTGCGACCGCCCGGAGAAGAAGAAGACTGGGTGGTCCGAGGACGGGCAAGTGGAAGGTTCTCCATGCTGCGCATTCACTTCACATCGGAAGATCTCGCCAGGACGAGAGTCCTGACCACCTGGGGCCCGCTCGGGGAGACGTTCCTCAGCCTGACGACCCTGCGGCAGAGCAACACCGAGGCGCTGTTCGGGGGATGGCGCCAACGCGTGTCCCGCGCATCGGAAGCACCCGCTCACCCTGCCTCGGGGCTCTTCTGCGGTGGGGCCCTGGACCTGTTCACCGTCACCGGGCCCGCCCAGTCGTTGGAGGAAGGCCTGGAAGCCCTCGGGGCCGCCCGCCCGGACCACGTGCAGAACGAACTGGCAGGGGCTTTCGCCGCCCTCGCCCCCTACGCCGGGCGCACCGCCCCCTGGGCCGGAACGTCGTGGTCGGACCTCGCCCACGACCGTGCCGCCCGTCAGGAACTGGTGCGCTTTCTCCACGGCTATCACCGCGTCGCCGTGGCCCCCCACTGGTCACGCATACGGTCACGGCTTCAGTCGGAACAGACCAGCCACGCCCGCGTCCTCGCGAGTTCCGGTGTCGAGGCCATGCTCGCGGGACTGCCGCCGGGCTTCCGCTGGAGCTCCCCGGTACTGGAGATCGGACGCGGCGCGCTGACCGGGGAGGTCACCCTGGGCGGCCGAGGCCTCACGCTGGTGCCTTCCGCCTTCTGCCGCACACGTCCCATCGCTTACAGCAGCGCGGCGGACGACCAGGCCCCGCTCGTACTGTTCGTCCCTGTCATCCGTAGCGTTTCCGACTCCGCCGACATGCTCACCGGGCCAGGAAGCGGAACCCACCGCGCTCTGGCCGCTCTCCTCGGACGGACCCGCGCCCAAGCACTCGACGCCATCGGCCAAACCCCCTGTACCACCGGACAACTCGCCGAACTCCTGTCGGTCTCCCCGGCCACCTCCAGCGAGCACGCCACCGTGCTACGACAGTCCGGACTCATCTCCACCACCCGCCACGGCAGCACCGTCGTGCACGCGGTGACCCCCCTCGGTTCCGCCATGCTGAACGGCCGTCCGGACCCTGCAGGTCCGGCCTGACCCGAACGGAAGAACCTGGTGCTGTGGCCGAAGAGTTCACCGGCCCGGCAAGCCCTGCAGGCCACGGCCCTAGAGGTGCCGCGCCAGAACCGAGAGGAATTCGACGACGCCCTCCGGGCCGTTCAGCAGCAGGTCGGCGCGCTCGGCCAGGTCGGGGACCTCCGCGCTGCCGCTGCAGACCAGCAGGCCCGGGATGCCGTCGGGGCCCTCGGTGCGGAGCTTCTCCACGGCGGCGTACGCGGCGAGATCGCCCAGGTCGTCGCCCGCGTACAGGACGGACTCGGCGTCCATCTCCCGTACGTACTGGGCGAGCGCCACGCCCTTGTCCATGCCCAGCGGGCGCAGCTCCAGGACCAGGCGGCCCGGTTCGACGATCAGCCCGTGCCGGGCGGCGAGCTCGCCGAGGGGCTCGCGCAGGGCCTCGAACGCGGCCGATGGGTCGGCGGCGCGGCGGGTGTGGACGGCGAGGGCCTGCCCCTTCTCCTCGATCCAGGTGCCGTGCCAGGAGTCGAACCGGTCGAGCACGCCGGGGAGTTCGGCGCGGACCGCGGCCACACCGGGGTGCGGGGCGGGGGCGTGGACGGTGCCGGAGACGGCGTCCCAGCGTTCGGCGCCGTAGTGGCCGAGGACGACGAGGTGGTCCAGTCCTCGCACTCCGGCGAAGCCGCCGTACCGGACCGCGACGCCGGCCGGGCGGCCGGTGATCACGGCGATGGAGGCCACTTTCGGGGCGAGCGCGACGAGCGCGTCGACGGCGCCGGGGTGGGCGCGGGCCTGGTCCGGGTCGGGGACGATGTCGGCGAGGGTCCCGTCGAAATCGAGCGCGACGACGGCACGGTCCGGACGCGCGAGGATCGCGGCCAGGGCTTCTCGGCCGGGTGGGGTGGCGGGGGTCGGGAGCTCGGACGGGATCTCGCTCGGCGCGGGTGCGTGCGGGTTGCTGCCCATGGGGCCGAGCCTATAGGCGTACCACCCGGCACAGCCATGGGCGACGTGGCATACGGACGGCGTCCGCGGCGTGACGGACCGCGTCGCGGACGGCTGCCGCGGACGCGTGCCGCATCGAACCGGCGAGCCGTCCCGGACCGTTGCGGGGCGCCCGCGGCCGGCCGGGAGGGACCGGCGGCTTCAGCGGCGCCCTCGCCGTGCCTGCCGGACCCGGCGCAGGCGGTTCACCGTCACCGGGTCCTCCTCCAGCGCGCGGCGGTCGTCGAGCAGGGCGTTCAGCAGCTGGTAGTAGCGCGTGGGCGAGATGCCGAGCCGCTCGCGGATCGCGCGGTCCTTCGCCCCGGGGCCGGCCCACGACTGCCGCTCGACGGCGAGCACGGCGCGGTCCCGGTCGGAGAGTCCGGCGGGGCCGTTCGTGTCGTCGGTGCCGTTCGTGGGGGTGGTCATATCAGCCAACATATCGCCCGGCCGGAGGGCCGCCACCGGGTCGTCACTCCGCGTGCTCGGCCGCCGCCGATTCCCGCGCGATCCGCCCCAGCACGCTCTCGGGGCTGCCGTTGGGCTCGACCGCCCTGCCGATGTTCTCCTTGATCGACTCGCTGGCACGGGCCCAGGACGTCTTGCCGTACGGGTAGAACTCCGCGTTCGGCAGCGCGGCCAGGAACTTCCGCAGCGGCTTGTACCGGGGGTCGGACTCCATCGCCGCGGAGGCGCTGTCGGTGACCGGCAGCAGGCCGTACTCGTCGGCGAAGTCGATGACGTTCTTGTCGGTGAACAGATAGTCGAAGAACTTGCCCAGCTGCACCCGGTGGCCGCGCTGCTTGAATCCCATGATCCAGTCGGCGACGCCCATCGAGCCCTTGGTGGGGCCGCCGACACCGGGCAGCGGCACCATGCCGACGGAGACGCCCTTCTTCTCGGCCTCCTGCATCAGGGTCGGATGACCGTTCAGCATGCCGACCTCGCCGCGCGTGAACGCGGCGAACGCCTTGGCCCGGTCGAGCCTGCCGGGGGCCACGGGGCCGACGAGGCCCTTGTCGACCAGGTTCGTCTTCAGCCAGTCGAAGGTCCTGACGTTCTCGGCCGAGTCGATCTCGTACGAGCCCGCGTCGTCGATGTAGCCGCCGCCCCCGCTCAGCAGCCACATCATGGTCTCGCCCTGGGCCTCCTCCGGACCGAGCGGCAGCGCGAACGGGTATGTCACACCGCGCTGTTCGAGCACCGTCGCGTCGTCGCGTATGTCGTTCCAGGTCCGCGGGGCGGCCAGGCCCGCCTGGGCGAAGAGCTTCTTGTTGTAGAAGAGCAACCGGGTGCTGGCGACGAACGGCAGCCCGTACTGGGTGCGGTTCACGCTGCCCGCGTCGGCCAGGCGCGGCAGGAAGTTGGCCTGGGCGGTGATGTTCAGCAGTTCGTCGGCCCGGTAGAGCCTGCCCGCCTCGGCGTAGTCGGCGTACGAGGCGATCTGGGCGATGTCGGGGGCCTGTCCCCGCTTCACCATCCCGGCGACCTCGCGGTCGACGTCCTTCCACGAATAGACGCTGACCTCGACCTTGATGCCGGGGTGGGACGCCTCGAAACCCTTCACGAGTGCGGCCCAGTACTTCTTGGAACTGTTGGCCGCGCTGTTGCCGTAGTCGGCCGCGACGAGCCTGAGGGTGACGTCCCCCGAGCCGCCGCTCCCGCCGCCGCATCCCGTCAACGTCGCCGTCAACGCCAGCGCGGCCCCGGCCGCGATCAGTCCCAAGTAGCGCCGCTGCACAGCCCAGTCCGTCCTCGTGGGGGCCTTCGAATGAGCTGTGATCCTCCCCCGAGCGATCGCCGAAGGTCTACGCCAGAGCGGTATCGCTTTGACAACACCACCGAATCCACGAGCCGTTGCCGCGCGGGGGCATTGCCCTTGACCTGCGCCGACTGCTAAGCAGGTTGCGGCGCAAGGCTCTTCGAGGGCCGGGTCTTCCCTCCATCGCCGTACCGCAGCGCCCTCCCCGTCACCGTTCCACGCCGCAAGGAGCCGTCGAGCATGTCGCGTACCGCATCGGAAATTGCCACCCAGCCCGACTGCTGGCGGCGTGCCGCGGAGGCCGGGGCGGTGTTCGACGGGCTGCCGCGTCCGGGCGAGCGGGTCGCCGTCACCGGGTGCGGCACCTCCTGGTTCATGGCCATCGCGTACGCGGCGTTGCGCGAGGCGGCCGGGCAGGGCGAGACGGACGCGTACCCCTCGTCGGAGTTCCCGGCCGGGCGGCCGTACGACCGGGTCGTGGCGATCACCCGCTCCGGCACGACGACCGAGGTGCTGGAACTCCTCGCCGGGCTGCGCGGCAAGGTCACCACCGTCGCGCTGACCGCCGACCCGAGGACGCCGGTGATGGACGCCGCCGACACGGTGGCCGTACTGGACTGGGCGGACGAGGAGTCGGTCGTCCAGACCCGGTTCGCCACCACCGCGCTGGCGTTTCTGCGGGCCGGCCTGGAGGCGTCGGGTCCGCTTCCGGCCGGGGTGAAGACGGTGGCCGCCGCGGCGGTCGACGCGGAACTCGCGGTGACGGAACCGCTGGACGAGGCGGTGGTCTCGGCCGAGCAGTGGACGTTCCTGGGGCGCGGCTGGACGTACGGTCTGGCGCAGGAGGCCGGGCTGAAGATGCGCGAGGCGGCGGGCGCCTGGACGGAGTCGTACCCGGCCATGGAGTACCGCCACGGCCCGATCTCGATCACCGGACCTCACCGGGTTGCGTGGGTGTTCGGTCCGCTGCCCGAGGGGCTCGCCGGCGAGGTGGCACGGGTGGGCGGCACGCTGGTCGCGCACGCCACCGCGGACCCGATGGCCGATCTGATCCGGGCGCAGCGGCTGGCGGTGGCGCTCGCGGAGTCGAAGGGGTACGACCCGGACCGTCCGCGCAACCTCTCGCGCAGCGTGATCCTTTCGTCCTGAGTCCGCTGCTCGGGTCGCTGCGGCGACACCGCGGCGGTGATTTTGTATGTATGCGCAACAAACCGCACTAGTGGACTAGACCTATCGGGGTTCCTCGGGCGAAACTGTTTCCCGTGAAACACGTCATCGCCCTCGATGTGGGCGGCACCGGAATGAAGGCCGCACTGGTCGGGGCCGATGGCGCCCTCCTGTACGAGGCGCGGCGGGCGACCGGCAGAGAGCGCGGCCCCGATGCCGTCGTGGAGTCGATCCTCGCCTTCGCCGCGGACCTGCGGGCGTACGGCGAGGAGCACCTCGGCGAGAGCGCCGTCGCGGCCGGTGTCGCCGTGCCCGGCATCGTCGACGCGGAGAACGGGATCGCGGTCTACGCCTCGAACCTGGGCTGGCGCGACGTACCCATGCGGGACCTGCTCGGCGCGCGGCTCGGCGGTGTCCCCGTCGCGCTCGGCCACGATGTGCGCACCGGCGGGCTCGCCGAGGGCCGGATCGGCGCGGGCAAGGGAGCCGACCGCTTCCTCTTCGTACCGCTGGGCACCGGGATCGCCGGGGCCATCGGCATCGCGGGCACCATCGAGTCCGGCGCACACGGGTACGCGGGCGAGATCGGCCACATCGTGGTCCGGCCGGACGGCCCGGACTGCGGCTGCGGTCAGCGCGGCTGCCTGGAGACCCTGGCGTCCGCCTCCGCGGTGACCCGCGCCTGGGCCGCCGCGTCCGGCGACCCGACGGCGGACGCCGCCGACTGCGCGAAGGCCGTCGAATCGGGCGATCCGGCGGCCGTGGAGGTCTGGCGGAACGCGGTGGACGCGCTCGCCGCCGGGCTGGTCACCGCGCTGACGCTGCTCGACCCGCGCGCCCTCATCATCGGTGGCGGGCTCGCCGAGGCCGGGGAAACCTTGTTCACACCACTCCGTGCGGCCGTCGAGGAACGTGTCACGTTCCAGAAGCTGCCCCACATCGTCCCGGCGGCCCTCGGGGACACCGCCGGATGCCTGGGCGCAGGGCTGCTCGCCTGGGATCTTCTCTCCACGGAGGTATCCGCCTGATGGCCGGACGCGCAGACAGCACAGTTCTCGCAGGTGCCCGGGTGGTGCTTCCCACCGGCACCGTCGAGGACGGCCGGGTGATCGTCGAGGGCACCCGGATCGCCGGCTCGGTACCGGAGGGCGCCCCGACCGTCGACCTGAGCGGCCACTGGGTGGTCCCGGGCTTCGTCGACATGCACAACCACGGCGGCGGCGGCGCGTCCTTCACCTCGGGCACCGTGGACGAGGTCCTCACCGGCATCCGCACCCACCGCGAGCACGGCACCACCACCCTGGTCGCCTCCACCGTCACCGGCGAGATGGACTTCCTCGCCCAGCGGGCCGGCGTCCTCTCCGAGCTGGTCGAGCAGGGCGACCTGGCCGGTATCCACTTCGAGGGACCGTTCATCTCGCCGTGCCGCAAGGGCGCACACAGCGAGGACCTGCTGCGCCACCCGGACCCGGCCGAGGTCCGCAAGCTGATGGACGCGGCGCGCGGCACCGCGAAGATGTTCACGCTCGCCACCGAACTGCCCGGCGGCATCGAGTCGGTGCGGCTGCTCGCCGAGCACGGCGTGATCGCCGCGATCGGGCACACCGACGCGACGTACGAGCAGACCGTCGAGGCGATCGACGCGGGCGCCACCGTCGCCACGCACCTGTTCAACGCGATGCCGCCGCTCGCCCACCGCGAGCCCGGTCCTATCGCCGCCCTCCTGGAGGACGAGCGGATCACCGTCGAGCTGATCAACGACGGTACGCATCTGCACCCCGCCGCCCTGGAGCTGGCGTACCACCACGCGGGCGCCCACCGCGTCGCGCTGATCACCGACGCCATGGACGCGGCCGGATTCGGCGACGGCCGGTACCAGCTCGGCCCGCTCGCGGTCGAGGTCAAGGACGGCGTCGCACGGCTGGTGGAGGGCAACTCGATCGCGGGCTCCACGCTCACCCTGGACACCGCGTTCCACCGTGCCGTGACCATCGACCGGATCCCGGTCGACGACGTCGTACAGTCCATCTCCGCCAACCCGGCACGGCTGCTCGGCGTGTACGACCGGGTCGGCTCGCTGGAGCCGGGCAAGGACGCGGACCTGGTGGTGCTGGACGCGGACTTCACGCTCAAGGGCGTCATGCGCAAGGGCGAATGGATCATCGATCCGCAGATCGGCTGATTCGACCCGTTGTCGACGGCGAACCGAATGCGTAACGAAGAGACGGCGGTTGGTCCGGAGGTCTGGGCCGACCGCCACCTCTTTGACATGATCGCCTTGGAAACAGGCAGAGAAAGCGCATTCCGTCCAAGGATTCGCGCTCCAGAGCAGGGATCGAGGGAGCGGCCGCGGTGATCCTGACGGTCACACTGAATACGGCACTCGACCTGACGTACGGCGTCCCGGAACTCGTCCCGCACGCCAGCCACCGCGTCAGCGACATGTCCGAGCGCCCCGGCGGCAAGGGCCTCAACGTGGCACGGGTGCTGTCCGCCCTCGGCCACGACACGGCGGTCACCGGATTCGCCGGGGGCACCACCGGAGCCGTACTGCGCGAGCTGCTGGCCGCACCGGCGCCACGGGACACGGATCCGGCGGCCGGCACCGGCACCGCGCCGGCCGTCGCGCCGATCACCGACGCCCTCGTCACCGTCGCCGGGAACACCCGCCGCACGATCGCCGTCGTCGACCGGGCCACCGGCGACACCACCCAGCTCAACGAACCCGGCCCGCTCGTCAGCGCCGACGAATGGGCCGCACTCCTCGGCCGCTACGAGGAGCTCCTCACCGGGGCCGACGCCGTCGCCCTCTGCGGCAGCCTGCCGCCCGGCATACACGTCGGCGCCTACGCCGAACTGGTCCGCCTGGCCCGTGCGGCGGACGTCCCGGTCCTCCTGGACACCAGTGGCGAACCCCTGCGCCGCGGTATCGCCGCCCGCCCCGACCTGATCAAGCCCAACGCGAACGAGCTCGCCCAGCTCACCGGCTCCCGCGAACCGCTGCGCGCCACCCGCGACGCCCGCCGCCGCGGTGCGCACGGCGTCGTCGCGTCCCTGGGCCCGGACGGCATGCTGGCGGTCACCCCCGACGGCGTCTGGCAGGCGTCCCCGCCCGCCAGGGTCCGGGGCAATCCGACCGGTGCGGGCGACTCCGCGGTGGCCGGACTGCTGTCCGGCCTCGTCGAGGGGCTGAGCTGGCCGGACCGGCTGCGGCGGGCGGTGGCACTGTCGACGGCGACCGTGCTCTCCCCGACGGCCGGGGACTTCGACCGCGCGGCGTACGAGGAGCTGCTGCCGCGCGTCGGCGTCGAGGAACACGCAACGGCGGCCTGAGGCCGCGCCCGTACCGAACCCGCCCGAGCGCGGGTCCGAAGAAGTAGCAAGAGGTCAGCATGCCGCTCGTCAGCACCGGTGAACTCGTCTCCGCCGCACAGGCCGAGGGACGCGGAATCGCCGCCTTCAATGTCATCACGCTGGAGCACGCGGAGGCCATCGCGGCCGGCGCCGAGCGTGCCGGGGCACCCGCCATCCTGCAGATCTCCGAGAACGCCGTGAAGTTCCACGGCGGTCGGCTCTCCGCCGTCGCCGCCGCGGCCGCCGCCGTCGCCCGCGCCTCCGACGCCCCCCTCGCCCTCCACCTCGACCACGTCGAGTCCGTGGAGCTGCTGCACCAGGCGCACACCGAGGGGTTCGGCTCGGTCATGTTCGACGCCTCCAAGCTGCCGTACGAGGAGAACGTGCGCGCCACGGCCGAGGCGGTGGCCTGGGGGCATGAGCGCGGCATCTGGATCGAGGCCGAACTCGGCAAGGTCGGCGGCAAGGAGGGCGAGGCCCCGCTCGACGCCCACGCCCCCGGCGTCCGCACCGACCCGGCCGAGGCCGCCGCGTACGTCCGCGACACCGGAGTGGACGCGCTGGCCGTCGCGGTCGGCTCCTCGCACGCCATGACCGAGCGCACCGCCGCCCTGGACCACGCCCTGATCGGTCGGCTCCGCGACGCCGTCCCGGTCCCGCTGGTGCTGCACGGCTCCAGCGGCGTCCCGGACGACGAGATCCGACAGGCCGTCGCCTCCTCCGGCATGGTCAAGATCAATGTGGGCACGGCGCTGAACACGGCGTTCACCGGCGCGGTACGGGCCTACCTGGCCGAGAACGCCACGGGCGTGGACCCGAGGAAGTACATCGCCCCGGGGCGCGAGGCGATGGCCGCGACGGTGGCGGGGTTCCTGGCCCTGATGGGCTGAGCACGGCACGCAGCGCGTTGCGCGCGCCGAACAATGGAGTTTTCTCATCCTGGCTCATCGCAGGTCGGTCGGGCTTAAACAGGTGAGTGTCTTCCGGGTGGGCGTCGCGGAGCGTCGCCACGACCGCATCAGAACTCTCCCCGTAGGCCATACATCCAACTCCCCCGAGAAGTCCGTTGTCCTCACCAAGCTGGACGAGGCCGTGACGTGGGCCAACATCGATATCGCCCGCCGTCAGGACAAGCTGCCCGTGCGCGACCTGGAACTCGCCGCAGGTTCGTGTGAGTAGATCACCAAGCGCGCCCAATGCAACCAAGGCCTACACATCCATCAGCCCCTACGACGGGTAGCCGTATGTAAAGAATCAGCCATAGATACATATGCCGAGGGTAGGTGACGCACGCGTCAAGGTCGCCAAGTATGAGGGGAACTATCCCCCTAACCAGGGAATTCCCGGGTCGGGAAGAATCGGTATGAATCGCACAAATCGACTAGGTACGGTTTCAGGCTGACACCCTTGCCGCGCCTTTACTTAAAGGTATGGATCCGTGAAAGTTATACGTGCATTCCCCACGCGGGGGAGTCATTAGATAGAAGGAATCCCATATGAGCATACTCAGGAAAAGCCTGACGATCGCGGCTGCGGCCGGTGCGTTACTGGGCGGCAGCTTTGTCACCCCGGCTGCGGCGGCTGATCCCAATACCTGTCCAAAAGGATATTTCTGCGGATGGTCGGGAACGAACAGGACTGGAACCAGGACCGTCTACTTTCAAGATCCCGGCTGCTATCCCTTCAAATCTGCCCGGTCCGTCTCGAACCAGACGTCCTATCGCATAGTGCTCTGGCACATCAGCACCGGCTGCGGCGAGGGCACCAAGCTAGTCACTCTGAAACCGGGCACCTACTCGGACAACACCGGTTCCACCGTTACGGGGGTTGAAGTCTGGGCTAATTAACCTTGCTGTTTCGGTTGAGATGAGGCGGCTTCGCCTATCACCAACTGTTGGGTGGCCGAGGTAATTTAAAAATTCTTGAACAGGGCGCGGCGTAGTCGCGGCGCGGTGGTTTGGTCCTCGGGGCGTGGGCGGACAGGGATTTGCCGGTCAGCCAGCGGGTCGGGGCAGTGCAGCGAGGTGCTGGAAATCGTGGCCAGGCGCGAGGGGCGGGAACTGCGCCGGGCGAACGAGGCCCTGTGGAGGGCCTCGGCTTTTTCGCCGCGCAGCTCGATCCGACCCGGCCCAGGTGAGGGTGCTCATCGATGAGCACCCTCACCTGGGAGTCGAGCCCGTACTCCGGGAACTGCACATCCCTTCCTCCGGTGGTACCGCGCGGAAAAGAAGCGTGCGAACGGCACCGCCGGGACGCCGAGCTGACCGTGAAAACCCGGCAGGTTCACGAGGACTCCGACACAATCTATGGCTCGCCACGCGTGCATGCCGCCTCAAGCGCGAGGGCGTTTCATGTCGGCTGCAAACGGGTCGAGCGGCTCATGCGCGAAGCCGGTCTCGCTGGTGGTCCCGCAGTACGGCCAGATCCGCAACGACCTCGCCGCCATTGGCGAGCGTCACCCCCAGATCGGTGGCGATCCGGCCCGGATCACGCCCGGTCCCGAGCGGCCGAAGCGGCCTGAGCGCGGTGGAGTGCGCAGCGGTAAGACCAGTGGCATCGGCAAGATCCGCCAGCAGCCGTGACCCGGCGTGCCCGACCACCCCCGGACCATCGGCACTAACCTAGATCTTCGGGTGCCTGTGCAGAGCCCACCGGTAGGTGAGCTGCCACAGATAGGAGCCCAGCGAGACGAAGACCTCCTTGGACACCACCGTCCGGTAGTGGGCCGCCCACCCGCGGAACGATCGGATTGATCGCCCGCAGGATAGCGAGGGTCTCCGCGCCCCTCAGGGCACGGATCTCCTTCCTCTCCCAGGTTCGGACACCAGGAGAGGCCGCAAAGCGTTCGCCCTCAGTGGGCTAACCGTTCGCAGGGGTGACTTCCAGCCAATCCAGGATCACGTCGCACTGATTCCCGTCCTGACAAGAGATGCTGATCTCGTTCTCCCCCTTGATCAGGTCGACCGGCGCCCAGGTGGTCTGCCAGTTCTTCTCCCAGTCCGGGTCCGAGGAGTGGACAAAGTTCTTGAGACCGATCGGCTGCGAGTTCGGCTTCCCGTTGACCGTCAGCGTGGCGTTGGCGTCCTTGGCAGGGATCGCATAACGCACCGTCAGCCGGTACGAACCGCTGGTCTGCATGTTCGCCCTCCACGTCACGGACGACCCGACCGCGTTGAAGCCGGTGACGTACGAGCCGTTAGGGCCTTCCGCACCCTTGATGGCCTTGTCGAGGGTGGCCGAACCGCCGAGCTTCAGCGTCGCCGCGTCCTGCTTGGGCAGCTCGGCCGGGGCCTCGGAGCTCGTGGACGGCTTGGGCTTCGGGGACTCCTGCACCTGGCTGCCGGGACCGGCGGAGGAGGTGGCCTCGTCCTTCTTCTTGTTCTTGTCGTTGCCCGTGATCAGCGCGGCGCCGATACCGATGAGGACGACCAGGACCACCGCGACCGCGCCGATCAGCAGGCCCTTGGTGTTCGGGCCGCCCTTGCCGGGGCCGCCGGTGCGGCCGCGGCCGCCCTGCTGCTGGACCTGCGCGGTGGGGGCGCCGGGGTACGTCTCCGGGGCCGCGTACTGCGCGTTCGGCTGGCCGTACGCCTGCTGGTGCGGCACCTGCTGCCCGTACTGGCGCTCGCCGACGGTACGCACTTGGTTGTACGACGTCCGGGGCACACCGGGCTGCGGAGCCACCGGAGGGTAGCCGTAACCGCCCTGCCTCGGCGGCTGGGCGCCCGCTGCCTGTCCGTCCTCGTACAGGTAGCCGAACGGATCGTCGTCCTCGGGCGTGTTTGCGCCGTTGTTCCCGGCCGTCATCCCTGGGTCACTCCTCACCATGTCGCCAGCCGTCGCCGAAAATCGCCAGCCGTGGCCGACCGGCCGAGCCTACCCCGAACGGCCCGCGCCAAGAATTGCCGTCTTGCGCCACGCAACCCCCGCCGTGCGCGGGAAAGGCGCCGCCCTGAACATCAGCCGGCCCTGCGGTGAACCTTCGCCCGGGACCGCTTCTCCACGTACATCCGCTGGTCCGCGGAGCGCAGCACCTCTTCGGCGGTCATGCCGCAGGCGGCCCAGCCGATGCCGAAGCTCGCCCCGACACGCACCGCCCGCCCGTCGACCCGGATGGGCGGAATGATGGCGTTACGAAGGCGTACGGCCAGGTCCGCGGCGTCCGCGGCACCGAGTCCGTCGGCGAGCACGACGAATTCGTCACCCCCGAGCCGGGCGACGGTGTCGCCGTCGCGGACACAGGTGGTCAGGCGCCGGGCGACCTCGATCAGCACGGCGTCGCCTGTGTGGTGGCCGAAGCGGTCGTTGATCGACTTGAAGCCGTCGAGGTCGCAGAAGAGGACCGCGAGGCCCTTCGCCCCGTCGTCGTTCTCGGTGTCGGGTGCGACGGAATGCACGTGGTGGTCGTACGGCCCGCCGGGCGCCGCGTCCACGTCGTGGCCGTGCGTCCGCGCGTCCGGATCGTCGGCGTCGGCGTACGCGGCGTCCAGCGCCTCGACCGGGGTGGTGGCCACCGAGTGCGGGCGCTCGCAGAGCCGGGCACCGAGCCGGGAGCGCAGTTCGGCGCTGTTGGGCAGACCGGTGAGCGCGTCGTGCGAGGCGCGGTGCGCGAGATGCAGCTCGTGGCGCTTGCGCTCCTCGATGTCCTCGACGTGGGTGAGCAGGAAGCGCGGGCCGTCCGCGGTGTCGGCCACGACGGAGTTGCGCAGCGACACCCAGAGGTAGGTGCCGTCCCGCCGGCCGAGCCGCAACTCGGCCCGGCCGCCCTCGGCGGAGGTGCGCAGCAGGGTGCCGATGTCCTCGGGGTGGACGAGGTCGGCGAAGGAGTAACGGCGCAGCACGGACGCCGGGCGCCCGAGCAGCCGGCACAGGGCGTCGTTGGCGCGCAGCAGCCGGCCGTGCTGGTCGCCGCCCATCTCGGCGATGGCCATGCCACTGGGCGCGTACTCGAAGGCCTGCCGGAAGGACTCCTCGCTGGCCCGCAGCGCCTGCTGCTCCCGCTCCAGACGGACCAGGGCGCGCTGCATGTTTGCTCTCAGCCGGGCGTTGCTGATCGCAATGGCCGCCTGCGACGCGTACATCTGGAGGGCCTCGCGGCCCCAGGCGCCGGGGCGGCGGCCGTTGCGGGGGCGGTCGACGGAGATGACGCCCAGCAGATCGGGGCCGCCGCCGGACGCGTACATCGGGGCGTAGAGGCGGTCCTGGGGGTGCCACTCGTCCTCGAAGCGGGGATCGGGCCCGTCGGTGTGCCACTGCGGTACGTCGTCGTCGAGGAGGACCCAGCCGTCGGTGTGGGGTATGAAGCGGAGCTCGTCCCACTCCTCGCCCATCGAGAGCCGGCGCTCCCAGGAGCTGCGCGAGCCGACGCGGCCGGTGATGAGGGCTTCCGCCGCACTGTTGCCCGCGAAGGCGGCGACGACGAGATCGCCGTCGGCACGGACCAGGTTCACACAGGCCAGCTCGTAGCCGAGACCGGCGACGATTCCGTCGGCCACGGTCTGCAGTGTGTCGGCCAGGCTCCGCGCCGTGTTGAGATCGGCGACGGCCTGGTGCAGCTGCCGCAGCGTCGCAAGACGGACGTACGGCTCCGACTCGGCCTCCATTGCTCGCACTCCCCGAGACCTCGACAGCACTCCAGGTTTCATATCGACGTACTTACTGCAGTGTCACGGCAACTGAATCACAGTGAGCTGTGCAGTCGGTACACAGGGTCAGCAAATATTGCACTCTGTGACTCAAGTCACAACAGATGGTAAAGGGGCGTGCGTGCCGCGCGGCCGCGGTCCGTCCTTTTCTTGAACGCAAATCCGGGCGTTGCAGTACCGGCCGCCGCAGCCGTGACCGGGGTCCTAGGACCGGCCTGGTCCCCTGGTCCGATGCGGCGGGACGGCGGGCGCGGCTAGCGTGCCGGGTGTGTTGCAGACGAAATCCCCCGCCCCGCGTTCCGAGCCCATCCCCCATGCTGAGGGGGTGAGCAACGACGAGTTCCGTGGCGCCCTCGCCCGGCTGGCCGCCGGAGTGGTGCTGATCACCGCCGAGGAGCCGCCCCTGGACGAGAACGGACGCGGCGAGGACGTCGGGATGACGGCGACCGCCTTCATGTCGGTGTCGCTGGACCCGCCGCTGGTCATGGTCAGTCTGCGCAACGGCTCACGGATGGACGATCTGCTGGCGGAGCAGCCGCTGTGGGCGGTCTCCGTGCTCGCCGAGAGCCAGCGGCACATCGCCGGACGGTTCGCGATGAAGGGCCGGATCAGCGACCGGCTGCTGTTCGAGGACATCCCCTTCTCCAGGGGAGAGACCACCCGCGCGCCACTGGTCGGCGGCGCGCTGGCCACGCTGGAGTGCCGGACCGAGCAGCGGGTCCTGGCGGGCGACCACACGCTGGTGATCGGCCGGGTGCTGAGCGCGGCCCTGCCGAGCGGCGACGGGGCGCCGCTGACGTACTTCCGGGGGCGGTACCGGCAGTTGGGGTGAGTCTCCCCCGACCGCCGCGCGGCCGGTCGTGCGTCGTCACCAGTCACGGCCGGAGCGCCCGCGCTTCGTCTCGCCGCGCTGCTTCTTCTCGCGCAGCCGGCGTTCGTTGATACCGCGCGGAATCCTGGTCTTGCGGCGCGGCCTGGGGGGCGGCGCCGTGGCCTCGGCCAGCAGGGAGGCGAGCCGCACGAGCGCCGTCTCCCGGTTGCGCCACTGGGAGCGGTGTTCGGACGCCCGTACCGAGATCACTCCGTCCACCAGCCTGCTCTCCAGACGCTGGAGCGCCCGCTCCTTCCACACCTCGGGAAGCGATTCGGTCGCCGCGAGGTCGAAGCGGAGCTCCACCTGGGAGTCGCTGGTGTTGACGTGCTGCCCGCCGGGCCCGGAGGACCGCGAGAAACGCCACATGAGCTCGGCCTCCGGCAGGGAGACCGAACCGCGGATGACATAGGGCCCGGACATGACACCCATGTTCCCCGGCCCACGGGGCGTTCGCCACCTTCTTTTGCCGTACGGGCCGTGCCGTACGGCACAGGCAGGACATCGGGCCGACCGGGGGGACTTCGGTAAAGAAAGCAAAGGGAGAAGGAACCTCTTGGTCCCCCGTCCGCGTTATGACCTGTGACGGTAGCTTCTTGATGGCATGAAGCCCGCACTCGACGATGAAAGGGACTTCCCATGGCTGTAAGCCTGTCCAAGGGCGGCAACGTCTCGCTCACCAAGGAGGCCCCGGGCCTGACCGCCGTCACGGTCGGCCTCGGCTGGGACGTCCGCACCACCACCGGCACCGACTTCGACCTCGACGCCTCGGCGATCGCGGTGGACGCCGGCGGCAAGGTCGTCTCCGACGGCCACTTCGTCTTCTTCAACAACAAGTCGACGCCGGACCAGACCATCGTCCACACCGGTGACAACGTCACGGGCCAGGGCGAGGGCGACGACGAGCAGATCAACGTCAACCTGGCGGGCCTGCCGGCCGGGGTCGACAAGATCGTCTTCCCGGTCTCGATCTACGACGCCGAGACGCGCAGCCAGAACTTCGGCCAGGTGCGCAACGCCTTCATCCGCATCGTCAACCAGGCCGGGGGCACGGAGATCGCCCGTTACGACCTGAGCGAGGACGCCGCCACCGAGACCGCCATGGTCTTCGGCGAGCTCTACCGCAACGGTGCGGAGTGGAAGTTCCGCGCGGTCGGCCAGGGTTACGCCTCGGGCCTGCGCGGCATCGCCCAGGACTTCGGCGTCAACCTCTGACGTTCCGCAGCCGGTAGATCCGTACACACCGGGAGCCCCCGGCCGCGTCACCCGCGGCCGGGGGCTCCCGTGCGTGTGCGCGATGTTGCACAACTTCCCCTGGATCCCGCCGAATAGCGAACACAAGCGCACTTCATTCGGACAAGAAGTGGTCAAAAAAATGTGAGGCATTTGTTAGTACACCGTCAATCCTGGTCATTCGGTGGCACGCTCTCCGCTCGTAACCCCCCACGGAACGAGCAACGGAGAACACATGACCCCCCACATGAACACCCGTCGCGCCGCAGCCCTGGCCGCCGTGGCCGCGATGGTCGTCGTCGGCGTCCAGACCGGATCGGCGAACGCCGCCCCGGACAACGGCGCCGACGCCCCCTCCGCCTCTCGCAGCACCGTCCCCTTCGCCGCGAACAGCGGTTCGCAGCGCACCGCCGCCATCAAGTCCGCCCAGGCCGACGCCTCTTCGACCGCCGACTCCCTCGGCCTCGGCAGCAAGGAGAAGCTGATCGTCCGTGACGTGATCAAGGACGCCGACGGCACGGTCCACACCCGCTACGAGCGCACCTACGCCGGGCTCCCGGTCATCGGCGGCGACCTGGTCACCCACACCGCTCCCGGCGGCGGGCTCAAGGGCGTCACCAAGGCGACCAAGGCCCGGATATCCGTGCCGTCGACGACGGCGAGGATCAAGACCGCGGCCGCCGCCCGCAAGGTGATCTGGGCGGGCGACGGCAAGCCCGTCCTCGCCTTCGAGACGGTGCGGACCGGGGTGCAGAAGGACGGCACGCCCAGCAGGCTGCACGTCATCACCGACGCGACCACCGGCAAGATGCTCCAGAGCTACGAGGCGATCGAGACCGGCATCGGCAACAGCCAGTACAGCGGCCAGGTCGATCTGACGACCACCAAGACCGGCTCCGGTTTCGAGCTGACCGACGGCGACCGGGGCGGCCACAAGACGTACGACCTCAACCAGGGCGAGAGCGGCACCGGCTCCCTCGTCACGGACGACGACGACACCTGGGGCGACGGCACCGGCAACGACCGCCAGACCGCCGCCGTCGACGCCGCCTACGGTGCGGCGAAGACCTGGGACTTCTACAAGTCGGCGTTCGGCCGCGACGGCATCGCCGGTGACGGCAAGGCCGCGTACTCGCGGGTCCACTACGGCGACGCGTACGTCAACGCCTTCTGGGACGACAGCTGCTTCTGCATGACGTACGGCGACGGCGCCGACAACAAGAGCGCCCTCACCGCTCTCGACGTCGCGGGCCACGAGATGAGCCACGGCCTGACCGCGTCCACCGCCAACCTCGACTACTTCGGCGAGTCCGGCGGACTCAACGAGGCGACCAGCGACATCCTCGGCACCGCGGTGGAGTTCTCCGCCGACAACAGCACGGACGTCGGCGACTACCTCATCGGCGAGAAGATCGACATCAACGGCGACGGCACCCCGCTGCGCTACATGGACAAGCCGAGCAAGGACGGCGGCTCCGCGGACTACTGGGACAGCAGCGTCGGCGACCTCGACGTGCACTACTCCTCCGGCGTCGCCAACCACTTCTTCTACCTGCTGTCCGAGGGCAGCGGCGCGAAGACGATCAACGGCGTCGACTACGACTCCCCGACCGCCGACGGCTCCACGGTCACCGGCATCGGCCGGGACAAGGCCGTCCAGATCTGGTACAAGGCCCTCTCCGAGTACATGACGTCGAGCACCGACTACGCGGCCGCCCGCACGGCGACCGAGAAGGCGGCGACCGACCTGTACGGGGCGGACAGCGCCGAACTCGAAGCCGTCGACGCCGCGTGGAGCGGCGTCAACGTGAAGTAGCGCCACCCGCCCGCGCACGGGAGCCGGTCAGCCCTCCGAGGCGGGCCGGCTCCTGCCGTACAGCCAGGTGTTCCACAGCTTCGTCAGATCCTGACCGGTCGTCTTCTCCACATAGGCGGTGAAGTCGGCGGTGGACGCGTTGCCGTGCCGGTGGGCCTTCGTCCAGCCCTTGATGAGCGCGAAGAACCTCTTGTCGTCGTGCACGGCCTGCCGGATCTTGTGGATCACCATCGCCCCGCGCCCGTACACCGGCGCCTGCGAGATGTCCGCGGCCGTCGGTGGATCGGCGGGCGGAAAGGCCCAGTTGTCGTCGTCCTCGAAGGCGGCGTCGAAGCGGTCCTGGACCGGGTTGTCGTTCTTGTCGGCCTCCCACATCCACTCCGCGTAGGTCGCGAAGCCCTCGTTGAGCCACATGTCCCGCCAGCTCTCGGGCGTGACGGAGTTCCCGAACCACTGGTGCGCCATCTCGTGGACGAGCAGCCCGGTGCTCGGCGGGCCCGGGAAGTACGGCCGGTTCTGGGTCTCCAGCGCGTATCCGGCGTCCCCGGGACGCCCGACGATCGCGCCCGTGGCGGAGAAGGGGTACGGGCCGAAACGTTCCGCCTCCCATTTCACGACCTCGGGAACACGGGCGAGCACCCGCGCGCTGTCCGCCGCCACCTTCGTGTCCGCGGCGGTGAACACCTTGATGCCGTCCGGGGTGGTCGACGACTTCGTGTCGAACCGGCCGATGGCCACCGTCGCGAGATAGCTCGCCATCGGTTCGGCGACGTGCCAGTGGTACGTGGTGGTGCCGTCGGAGGTCGCGCGGGACGCCAGCTCGCCGTTGGAGACGGCCGTCAGCCCCTTGGCGACGGTGACGGTGATGTCGTACGACGCCTTGTCGCTCGGGTAGTTGTTGCCGGGGAACCAGGCCATGGACCCGGTCGGTTCACCGAGCGCGACCGCTCCGTCCGCGGTCCTCAGCCAGCCCTCCTTCGACTTGTCCGGGTCGGTGATGGTCTGCGGGGTGCCGGAGTAGTGGACGACGGTACGGAACGTCCTGCCCTTGCGGAGGTGGCTCCCGATGTCGGCGTCGGGACGCAGCGTCAGCTCGTGGCCTGCCCGGTTGACCGCGGCCGGGCGGCCCTCGACGGTCGCGGACTGCACGGTGAGTCCGACGAGGTCCAGGTTGAAGGCGCTGAGGTCCTGGGTGGCGCGCGCGGTGATGGTCGCTGTGCCGCGCAGCCGGCGGGCGGGCGCGTCGACGTCGAGGGCGAGGTCGTAGTGCGTGACGTCGTAACCGCCGTTGCCGAGCCTCGGGAAGTACGGGTCGTGCAGACCGGCCGCGCCGGGGGTGCCTTCGACTCCTCCGGCACAACCGGTCGAGGTCGTCAGGACCAGCAGGGCGAGGGCGGCGTTGCGTGCCGTACAGCGAACCGGTGTTCGGTGATCCACACACGTGATCCTAGGCACGGGACGATCCTAGGCACGGACGGCGCGGCGGGGCGGCCGGGCGCGGGGCGGGGGTGAGCCAGGTGGGGGAAGCGGGCCGGGCGGGGCCGGAATGACGCGCGCCGGGCGGCGGGCCGCAGGACCTTGTTCGCCTGGCCTGCCCGCCCCGCGGGCCTGCCCGCCCCGCGGGGCGGACGGGCCGCTCGGACTACTTGGCGAGGGCTGCGACGCCGACCGTCGCGAACTTCTCGTCGAGGTCACCGCTGGGGGCTCCGGCCACGCCGACGGCCGCCACCGGGGCACCCTTGACCTGCACCGGGGCGCCGCCCGCGAGGAACAGGGTGCCGGGGATGTCCTTGAGGGTCGGGGCCTGCTGCAGGCGCTTGGCCAGCTCGGAGGTGGGCGCGTTCCAGGAGACGGCGGTGTACGCCTTCTTCACGGCCGACTCGTACGACTGCGGGCCGGCGCCGTCGCCGCGCAGCGTCACGATGGTGTTGCCGTTGCGGTCGACGACGGCGACGGAGACACGCTGGTTCTCCTTCTGCGCGGCGTCGAGGGTGGCCTGCGCGGCCTTGGTGGCGGCGGCCACGGTCAGGTGGGTGGTCTGCTGGAGGTTGCGGTTCGCGGTGTCGGCCTGGACGGCGGCGGCGGGCGCGGCGGCCGGGGTGGAGGCGTTGGCGGACATGGCGCCGAAGGTCCCGGCGCCGAGGGCGACGGCGGCGACGGCACCGGTCAGGACGCGGGTACGCGGCGACAGCTTCTTCATGGTGGGTTCCTTCGGCAGCAGTTCGGTGGATGAGCTTCTTCCGCTCTGTCGTCGATCCTCCGGCCGCGCCGGGCGCCGTACGGTCGACGGACCGGCTCGATGCCACGCGCGGGACGACCGACGGCCCCATCGGCCGATCGGTTGATGCGGGGGTGGCCGTCCGGGGTGACCATGGATGTGTCTGTGCAGGTCAGCAGTGCCGATGACGACGGTGAGGAGCGAGGGCACAAGGTGAAGCACCGAACCCGATCGGCACCCGGCACGGTCACGGAACGGACCGACGGCACCGGCCGGGGACGGACCGACGGCACCGGAACGGGCGGGAGCGGCGACCCCGAAGCACGCCGGCTCACGCTCCTGATGCACGCCGCGTTCTTCCTGCTGCTCGGTGCCTCGCTCGCCCGCTTCCTGCTGCGGCACCCCGGCGAGGGCCGCACCCCCTGGATCATCGCGCTCTCCGTCGCGCTGGCCGTGCTGTACGTGCTCGGACCGGTGCTCGGTTCGCGTCCCACACCGCGCAGCCTGGTGTGGCTGGGGGTGCTGGTCGCCGTGTGGATGGTGCTGGTCGTCCTCGCGCCGAGCTTCGCGTGGTGCGCGGTCCCGCTGTTCTACACCGGGCTGCGGATCCTTCCGCCACGCGCCGCACTCGTGCTCGTCGCCCTGCTCACCCTGTTCGTCGTCGCCGCACAGCTGCGACTGGCCGAGGGTTTCGACCCGAACCTGGTGCTCGCACCGCCCGCGGTGGCGGCCGTCGCCACAGCGGTCTTCGTCCATATGCAGCGTCAGGCCGTGCGGCAGCGCGAACTGATCGACGACCTGCTGCGCACCCGCCGCGAACTGGCCGCCACCGAACGCCGCGAAGGAACCCTCGCGGAACGCCAGCGGCTCTCGATGGAGATCCACGACACCCTCGCGCAGAGCCTGTCCAGCCAGCAGATGCTGCTCCAGGCCGCCGACCGCACCTGGGACGCCGACCCCGCGACCGCCCGCCGCCATGTCCGTACGGCGACGGGCATCGCGGAACGCAGTCTCGCCGAGGCCCGTCGCTTCGTCCACGACCTGGCCCCGGCCGATCTCGCGGAGGGCGGCGGCCTGGAGGCGGCGTTGCACGCACTGGCCGCACGCGAGACGGCGCAGGCGCAGGGGCGGCTCACCGTCCGCTGCCATGTGGAGGGAGAACAGCACACCGCACCGCCCGACCGGGTGCAGTCCGCTCTGCTGCGCATCGCACAGGGCGCCCTGGCCAATGTGAAGGAGCACGCGCACGCGACGGAGGCCGCGCTGACGCTGACCCGTCTCGACGACCGGATCGTCCTGGACATCGCCGACAACGGGCAGGGCTTCACACCCGCCGGGCGCTCCGGACCCGCCGACGGCGTACGCGGCCACGGGCTGCCCGCGATGCGCGCCAGGCTGCACCAGCTCGGCGGCACGCTGACGATCGAGTCGGCACCGGGCGAGGGCACGGTCCTGTCCGCCGCCGTCCCTCTCACGCCCGCCGCCCCGGAGGACCCCGTCACGCCCGCCCCCGCCCCGAAGGACCCCGTATGAACGCCGAGCCGCCCGTACGCATCCTGCTCTGCGACGACCACGCCGTCGTACGCGCCGGGCTGCTCGCGCTGCTCGGCAGCGAACCGGACATCGAGGTCGTCGGCGAGGCCGGCAGCGGTGAGGAGGCCGTCGCCCTGGCCGCCAGGCTCGCCCCGGACGTCGTCCTGATGGACCTCCAGCTCGGCGAGGGCATCGACGGCGTCGAGGCCACCCGCCGCATCGCCGCCACCGATGCCCACGTCCTGGTTCTCACCACGTACGACACGGACGCCGACATCACCCGCGCCATCGAGGCGGGCGCCACCGGTTATCTGCTGAAGGCCGAGCGCCCGGAGGAGCTGTTCGCCGCGATCCGCTCGGCCGCCCAGGGCCGCACCACGCTCTCCCCGCCCGTGGCCAGCCGCGTCATGGCCCGCATGCGCAAGCCCCGGCCCGGCCTCACCGACCGCGAACTCGACATCCTGGCCCAGCTCTCCCAGGGCCTGGGCAACCGGGACATCGCCCGCGCCCTGTTCATCAGCGAGGCCACGGTGAAGACCCACCTGGGCCGCATCTACGACAAACTCGGCGTCGACACCCGCGCGGGCGCCGTCGCCGTGGCGAAGGAGCAGCGGCTGCTCCCCTAGCCCCCGGACCGGCACCGGTGGACCCGGCGAGGACCGCCGCGGTACGGGCCGCACCAGCAGCCACCCGCCCCGGCGTCGGCCCGTGCTCGGGCATGACACCATCGAACCGTGCTCGACATCGGCTACTCCCTCTCCCGGCGCTTCCCCGATCCCCCGCAGACCGACTACCGCCGCGCGGACGTCCACGCCCTGCGGCACGACCTCTTCTCCGGGGACGTCTATCTCGCGGACACCAAGGCGGACCGCGAGGTGTCCACAGCCTGGGGATGGGTGCCGGTGCTCGACTTCGCGTGGGCGCTGTGCGACATCGTCGAGCAGATCGACCAGGACCCGCGCGGCAACCGCTCGCACCGGCCGCAGTTCGCGGAGCTGGACTTCACGGAGTCGTCCGACCGGATGCTCTTCGAACGCCGCTTCGGCTGGGTCGACGTCGAGGCCGACTGGATGCCCGGCGACGAGCCCCCGCTCACCTTCAACCACTCGATGCTGCGCCGCGAGGCCCGCGACTTCCTGCACGATCTGATCGCCGACCTCGCCGACATGCACGAAGGGCTCGCCGACAATCCCGTGATCTGGGACCTCCAGGCCCGCTTCCCCCGTGTCTGATCCGGGTGCCCTGCCAGGCCCGGCGGCCGGTGCTGTCGCCGGAAGAGTTCACCGGCCACAGCACTAGGCGGATCTGGGACCTCCAGGCCCGCTTCCCCCGTGTCTGATCCGGGTGCCCCGCCCGGCCCGGCGGCCGGTGCTGTCGCCGGAAGGGTTCACCGGCCACAGCACTACGCCTCCACCCGCACCCCGATCTGCGCCGCGAACGCCGGAGCCAGCTCCATCAGCTGCGCCGGGCTGATCACCGCACCCGCCAGCCGCTCCACCCCGCGCGCGATGTCCAGCTCCGCGACCGTCCGCAGATCCACCGCCTCCATCCGTACGGAACTGAAGTCCGCCCGCTTCAGCACGCAGTCGCGGAACTCCACCCGCACCAGCTCCGCGTTCCCGAAATCCGGCTCGGACAGCACACAGCCCTCGAACACCACGTCCTTCAGCCGCGCCTTCCGCAGATTCAGGTAGTCGATCTTCCCGCCGCGCACCAGCACCCGCTCCAGCACCGCGCCGTGCAGCTGCACCCCGCCCAGCCGTGCGTCCACCACCTCCACGTCCCGCAGCGACGCCCCCGCGAGATCGGTGCCCACACCCCGTACGCCCGTCAGCACCGAGTCGATGAAGCGGGCCCTGACCAGCTCCGTGCGGTCCAGCGCGCAGCCGTTCAGCGCGCAGTCCATGAACCGGGCGCCCGGCCCCGGCTCGTCCGCCAGATCCGCCCCCTCGAAGCACACCCCGTCGTAGTCCCCGTCGGGCTCCAGGCCCTCCCCGTCGTACGGAACGAGCGGCGGCAGCCGCACCTCCGGCCGCCGGGCCGTCGCGATGGTGTCCGTCTTCCTGCTGCTGCGTGCCATGCCCTCCATCGTCGCCCACCCCACTGACAACGCCCCTCACGGCTGCGGGTGAAACGGAACGACCGCGGCGCCACGACGGGGCTTGACCTCAAGCGGACTTGAGGTCGGAGGGTGGCTCCACAGGTCCCGCAGGACCTGCCCGCCCCACAGCGACCGATACGACGGGGAGTCCACCGTGCATGCCATTCGCCTTCACACCTTCGGCCCGGCCGAGAACCTCGCCTACGAGCGGACCGACGACCCCGTGCCGGGCCCCGGCCAGGTCCGTATCACCGTGGCCGCGGCGGGTGTACACCTTCTCGACACGGCTCTGCGCGAAGGCCGGAGCGGCCCGTTCCCGGCCCCTGCCGAGCTGCCGACCATCCCCGGCCGCGAGGTCGCCGGCCGGGTCGAGTCACTCGGCGAGGGCACCGATCCCGGCTGGCTCGGCCGGCGCGTCGTCGCCCATATCGGCATGGTCCCGGGTGGCTACGCCGAACTCGCCGTCGTCGACGCCGAGAAGCTGCACCCGATCCCGGGCGGCCTCGACGAAGCCGCGGCCGTCGCCATGATCGGCACCGGCCGCACCGCCCTGGGCATCCTGCAGTTCACCGAGCTCGGCCCCGGTTCCACCGTCGTCGTCCCGGCAGCGGCGGGCGGCATCGGCACCCTGATCGTGCAGTACGCCAAGAACGCCGGGGCCACCGTCATCGGCCTCGCCGGAGGCTCCGCCAAGGTCGCCGCCGTCCGGGCGAACGGCGCGGACCTCGCCGTCGACTACACGCTCCCCGACTGGGACCGGCTGGTCCGCGACCGTCTCGACGGGCTCGGCCGCCGCGCCACCGTCGTCTACGACTCCGTCGGGGGGACCACCGGCCGGGCCGCCGTCGGCCTCCTCGGTGCGGGCGGCCGGCACATCGTGTTCGGCTGGGCCGGCGCCGGACTCCACGACGGAGCCCCGCTCACCTTCACCGACGAAGAACTCGCCGAACGCGGCATCACCTCCGAGAGCGTGCTCGGCCCCGTCATGCTGGCGAAGGCGGGCGGTCTGCGCGCCCTCGAAACCCGTTCGCTCGCCGAAGCCGCCGCCGGCCGGCTCCGCCCCGCCGTCCAGCGCTTCCCGCTCGCCGAAGCCGCCGCCGCCCACCGCGCCCTGGAGACCCGCGGCACGATGGGCAAGGTGGTCCTGATCCCGTAGCCCTGCATCCCACGACCGGGCGGCACCCCTTGACGCGGCATCCCACGGCCGGGGGCGCTGCCGGGCCCGGCCGTCGCCCGTGGACCGGAAGGTCCGTCACCCGGCGCCCCGTTTCGGGTGTCCGGTGCGCGTGCCGATGAGGGCCTGCCGTCCTACCGTCCGCCGAGCTCCGCCAACGCCCCGTCCGTCAGCCGGTACACCGTCCACTCGTCCTGAGGCCGCGCGCCCAGCGACTCGTAGAACGCGATGGACGGGGCGTTCCAGTTCAGCACCGACCACTCCAGGCGCTCGTAGCCCCGCGCCACACAGATCCGCGCCAGCTCCGTCAGCAGAGCCTTCCCGTGCCCACCGCCGCGCCGCTCCGGACGCACGTACAGGTCCTCCAGGTAGATGCCGTGCACCCCGCGCCATGTGGAGAAGTTCAGGAACCACAGGGCGAAGCCGACCGCCTCGCCGTCGTCCGACTCCGCGATGTGCGCGTACGCGGCGGGCCGCTCGCCGAACAGCGCCTCGTGCAGCTGCTCCTCGGTGGCCCTCACCTCGTGCAGGGCCTTCTCGTAGTCGGCCAGCTCACGGACCATGGTGTGGATGACGGGGACATCGGCAGGGGTCGCGGTGCGAATCATGAGGGCAGCGTAAGCACCGGCCCGTGACCGGCCGACTCCGCCCCCAGCAGCTGCCGCGCGATCTCGGCCTGCTCCGGATCCAGCCGCCGCCGCCCGTCCGACACGTCCCACAGAGCGTTCTGCAGCAGCCGCCCCAGAGTCCAGGCCCGCGCCCGCTCCCGGCCCAGCCCGAGCGCCTGCGTCAGCACGTCGAACCGCCACCGCACCGCCGCCGCGTCGAACCTGTTGACCAGCGCCGGAAGCAGCTCGAACCCCGGATCGCCGGCCAGTGGTTTCGGGTCGATGGCCACCCACCGGCCCTCCCTCCCGGCCAGTACGTTCCCGTAATGCAGGTCCCAGTGCAGCAACCGGTCCCCCGGCTCCCCGGCGACCTCCCGGACCGCCGCCGCGCAGTCCGCCAGCAGCCTCCGCTCCTCCTCGTCCACCAGCGCCGCCACCGCCCCCGGCACCTCCTGAAGCATCCGCTCCGCCATCTCCCCCAGTCCTCGCAGCGGAGGCAGCCCTCGCAGTTCCGGCGATCCCGGCGGGGCCTGCGATCCCGGCGGGGCCGGTGGTCCCGGCAGTCCGTGATCCGCCGGAGCCGGGGCCGGAGCCGGTACGGACGACAGCCGGGCCAGCAGCTCCGCCAGAATCAGCACCGCCTGCCGCTCGTCCGCCATCCCCGCCAACGAACGGCGGCCGTCCAGCCGCTCCAGCAGCAGCGTCCCCGTCGCCGCGTCGTGATCCAGCAGCTCCACGGCCCCCGCGCCCGCCTCGCCCCACACCCGCAGCGCGACCGGCTCCCCCACGGTCTCCTCGTCCACCGGCTGAAGCTTCAGCGCCGCCGGACGACCGTCGGCCACCCGCACCACCGGAAGCACCAGTGCGCACACCCCGTGGAACGCCTCACCGTCCCGCCGCAGCCCCCACCGCTCCAGGAACTCGGCGGCCCGCCCCGGCAGCGCCGCCAGAAAGGCCCGCCCTGCCGCTCCGTTGTACTTGGACTGGGTGTCGATCAGTCCGTCCGGAATGTCAATCACGCGGACGATCGTAGAACCGTGCGTCAATCGGATATGACTCCGAGCAGCCCCGCCCCGCCCACCCGGCCGCGCACCACCGCCGGCCCGTGGATCCGCAGCGTCGGCTCATGGATCCGCAGCGCACCGGGCACCTACATCTGGCTGACCGCGCTCTTCGTCACGACCGTCATCGTGCACCAGATGTCCCCGGACTTCGAGGAGGACTTCCTGCGTCAGCGCTCGACCAACATCCACGAACTCTCCCACGATCCCGTACGCGTACTGATCGTCAGCGCCCTCTGGATCGACAGCGGCCGGTGGCTCCCCTACGCCGTCCTCTACACCGTCTTCCACGCCCCCGCCGAACGCTGGCTGGGCACCCTGCGCTGGCTCGCCGTCGCCATCGCGGCCCATGTCCTCGCCAGCCTCGTCAGCGAAGGCATCCTGGCCTGGGCCATCCGGCACGGACACGTACCGGAGTCCGCCGCCAACACGCTCGACATCGGAGTCAGTTACGCACTCGCGGGCGTCGTCGCGGTCCTCACGTACCACGTCCCGCAGCCCTGGCGGTACGTGTACCTCTTCGCCGTCGTCGTCTTCTACGGCATCCCGCTCATCGTCGGCCCCACCTTCACCGACGTCGGCCACTTCACCGCCGTGCTCATCGGCCTCGCCTGCTATCCACTGACCCGCTCCCGGCACGGGACGAAAACCCGTCCGGCGCAGTAACGTCCCGCTCACACGCTTCACCACAGGGCTTCACACCGGACAAAGCAGGGGCAACATGAGCACCGTCAGCACCGTCAACGGCGGCATATCGTTCTGGTACGCGGACCAAGGCACCCCCATGGCCCGGGAGCCCCTGCCCGGCGACATCACCGCCGACGTCTGCATCGTCGGCGGCGGATACACCGGGCTGTGGACCGCCTACTACCTCAAGAAGGCCGTCCCCTTCCTCAACATCGTCGTTCTCGAAGGCAAGTTCTGCGGCTACGGAGCCTCCGGGCGCAACGGCGGCTGGCTCTACAACGGCATCGCGGGCCGCGACCGTTACGCGAAACTCCATGGGCACGAAGCCGCCGTCCGCCTCCAGCAGGCGATGAACGACACCGTCGAGGAAGTCGTCCGCATCGCCGCCGAGGAGAACATCGACGCCGACATCCACCGGGGCGGTGTGCTCGAAGTCGCCTACACACCGGCCCAACTGGCCCGGCTCAAGGACTTCCACTCCGTGGAGATCGCCTTCGGCGAGAAGGACCGCGTCCTGCGCGGCGCCCGCGAGACCGCCGAACGCGTCAACGTCACCGGCGCCGTCGGCTCCACCTGGACCCCGCACGGTGCCCGCCTGCACCCGGTCAAACTCGTCAAGGGCCTCGCGGCGACCGTCGAGGCGCTCGGCGTCACCATCCACGAATCGACACCGGTCACCGAGATCGAGCCCAAGCACGCCCGTACCCCGTACGGCACCGTCCGCGCCCCGTACATCCTGCGCTGCACCGAGGGCTTCACCGCGAACCTCAAGGGCCAGAAGCGCACCTGGCTCCCCATGAACTCGTCGATGATCGCCACCGAACCGCTCCCCAGGTCGATGTGGGACACCATCGGCTGGGACGGCCGCGAAACCCTCGGCGACATGGCCCACGCCTACATGTACGCCCAGCGCACCGCCGACGACCGCATCGCGCTCGGCGGTCGCGGCGTGCCGTACCGGTACGGATCGGCCACCGACAACGACGGCCGCACCCAGCCCGCCACCATCGAGGCCCTCCGCGACATCCTCGTCCGCCTCTTCCCCGCCACCGCGGCCGCGCGCATCGACCACGCCTGGTCCGGTGTCCTCGGCGTCCCCCGTGACTGGTGCGCCACCGTCACCCTCGACCGCTCCACCGGTCTCGGCTGGGCCGGCGGCTACGTCGGCTCCGGCGTCGCCACCACCAACCTCGCCGCCCGTACCCTGCGCGACCTGATCCAGCAGGACTCCGGACAGTCCGGCCCCACGGAGCTGACATCTCTGCCCTGGGTCGACCACAAGGTCCGCCGGTGGGAACCGGAACCCTTCCGCTGGCTCGGCGTCCACGGCATGTACGCCGCCTACCGCGCGGCCGACCGCCGCGAACTCACCTCGCCCCGCGCGGGCACGGACCCCATCGCCAAGGCCGCGGACCGGCTGTCCGGACGGCACTGAGCGAACGGCCGGACCTCCGCCACCGGGTGGGTGGCGGAGGCCGTCGGGCCGTGCGGTCAGCGGTGTGAGGGCCGAGCGGGTGCTCGGGTGCCGGAGCCGTGGTCGGCCAGGACCTCCCCGAGCACATGTCCTGCGGCACATCACAAACGAAATACCCGGCTCACCAGCCGGTCGCGTCCGGCGTCCCGCGCGCACCGATCAACCCGAGAGCGTCGACCGCGGCCGGGGACAGCATCGAGTCGTCCAGACCGGACAACGGCATCCAGCTGACGGCGCTCGTGGAGTCGTCGGCCTTGGTGACCACGAGCGGACCGGGCTCGATGTCGACCAGGTAGAAGAGCCCCACCAGGTTCCAGCTGATCCCGAGCCGGTGGGCCGTGTACGTCCGCGCGTCCACCAGCCGCGCTTCGAGGAGTTCGAGGCCCGTCTCCTCGTACAGTTCACGCGCCAGCGTCTCCCGCGGCTGCTCGCCCGGATCGATCCCTCCGCCCGGCAGGTGCCACAGCCCGGGTTCGAAAACCGGTGACGTCTGCGAGAGCCGGGTCAGCAGCAGTCGGTCCCGCACGGTGGCCATGGCGTACGCCGATACGCGGGAACGCACGTTGCTCTCCAATGTGGCCCTCCTGGCTTTGAGTCGGGCGGACTCCACCGCCCCGCGCGGACAATCTATTGACCACGCGCAAAGAGGAACGGGGCGGGGCGCAGGGTCCTGTGCAGGCACCGGCGCCGGGGCGCCCCCGGACTACTGCGGGACGCCGCCGAGCCGGATGGCGCGGGTGCTGTCGGGCGGGACGGGCCCGCCGCAGGCGTCGCAGACGGTGCGTGGGTGAAGTACCGCGCCGCAGTCGTGCTCGAACACCGTCGGGGGTTCCCCCTCGGTCACGTAGCGGTCGCCCCATTCCATGAGGGCGAGCAGGACCGGCTGCAGCGCGAGTCCGGCTTCGGTCGGTGTGTACTCGTAGCGCGGCGGGTGGGCCTGGTAGAGCTCCTTGGCCAGGACTCCGTTCTCCACGAGCTTCTTCAGCCGGGCCGTGAGGATGTCCCGGCTGGCGCCGGTGTTCGCCGCGATCTGGTCGAAGCGGCGCGCCCCGAGGAACACCTCCCGCAGCGCGAGCAGGCTCCAGCGCTCGCCGATGACGGCGAGCGAGTTCGCGATGGAACAGGGACGTGGGCGAGCGGCGGGCATCTGCGTACCTCCTGGGGGCTGCGGCGTGCTGGCGGGTCACGGCGCGTCCGGGCGCCGCTTCGACGGTTGCGCCTGCCGGCCCCGGGCGCCCCGCTGCGGGCGGCCGGCGCGGGAAGCGGCGGCGTGGTCCTGCGCATGCGAGCCCGGCACATACGCAGAACGTCCGGCCCGCATCCGCCCTTCGGGCCAGTTGCCGTTTCCAACTCACTATGGCACAGCGCGTGGGAGAACGAGACGCACATGTCCGCCCGGAAGTCGACGCCCGAAGTGGCGTCCGGCACCGAACACCCGGATGAGGCTTTGATCACGAGGGTTTGATCACGAGGGTTTGATTTTCAAACTGACCTACCTATAGTAAGTCCTGTTTTCCAACTATCCAGCGGGCTCCTTGGGCTCGCCCGAACGAGGAGACCGGAATGAGGGCTTCACCACCCAGCGGCGCGCATGCCACCGATGAGGAGGCATTGGCTCGGATCGACCCCTTGTGGCGATCCTGGGCGGGCGCGCACGGGGGTCATGTCGCGGCGGCGGCGCTCACCGCCCGCGTCGTCCAGGACGCCCCCGCGGAGCACGCATCCGTGTCCGCGGCCACGACACCCCCGCAGGAGACCCTGTGAACATCGGCGGAGCCATCGCGCTCGTCACCGGAGCCAACCGCGGACTGGGCCGCGCCTTCGCCCGGGGCCTGCTGGCGCGCGGCGCGCACACCGTGTATGCGGCAGCACGTGACCCGAGGACCGTGACCGACCCGGGGCTGACACCCGTCGCCCTCGACATCACCGACCCGGCCTCCGTGGCCGCGGCCGCCGAGCGCTGCTCCGACACCACCCTGCTGATCAACAACGCGGGCATCCTGCGCGGCGATTCGCTGCTCACCGCGGACACCCTCGACGGGGCGCGCGCCGAGCTGGAGACCAACCTGTTCGGCACGCTCGCCATGTGCCGCGACTTCGCCCCCGTTCTCGGCAGGAACGGCGGCGGGGCCCTGATCAACATGCTCTCCGTGCTCTCCTGGCACACGCTCCCGCGGATCGGCTCGTACGGCGTCTCCAAGGCGGCTGCCTGGTCGATGACCAACGCGGTACGCGAAGAGCTCCGCCCGCAGGGCACTCTCACGGTCGCCGTGCACGCCGCGTTCATCGACACCGACATGGCGGCCGACACCGACCAGCCCAAGATCAGCCCCGCCGACGTGGTCGAGCAGGTCCTCGACGCCGTCGAGACAGGCCGCGAGGAAGTCCTCGCCGACGCCGTCACCCGCCAGGTCAGGAACATGCTCCCGGGAGGAGAGAACCGTGGCCACTGATCTGCGTGACGCAACGGCCGAGGAGCGCGACGACGCCCGTGGCAGCCGCCCCGGGCCGGTCCTCGTCGCCGCCTGCCTGGGGCTGTTCACGGTGTTCCTCCAGACCACCGAGACCATCGGCACGCTCGGCGCCGTCCAGGCCGACCTGCGTCTCACCCCGGCCGACATGGTCTGGGTGCCGAGCATGTACACCCTGGTCGTGGCGTCCTGCGTACTCGGCGCCGGAGCACTGGCCGACCGGTGGGGGCGCAAACGTGTCTTCCTCGCCGGGACCGCAGCCATGGCCGCGGGCGCGCTGGTGCTGGTCCTCGCCGACGACCTGGCCACCGTCCTCGCCGGCCAGGCGATCGCCGGCCTGGGCGGCGCCCTGATCACCCCCAGCTCGCTCGCGCTGATCACCCACACCGTCCGCGACCCGCGTCGCCGCGCCGGGGCGATCGCCGCATGGGCGGCCACCTCCGGACTGGGCCTGGCCATCGGCCCCCTCGTCGCGGGCCTGGCGCTGCGCTGGTGGACCTGGCACGCGGCATTCTGGCTCAACCTCGTCGTGGCGGGCCTCGCGGCGGCGGTCGCGCTCGGCCGGGTCACCGAGTCCCGCAACCCGGCCCAGCGACTGGACTGGGCGGGACAGTTCACCGCGATCGCGGGTCTCGCGCTCCTGGTCTTCTGGCTGATCGACGGCGGTCACCACGGCTACGGCTCCGCACGAGCCCTGGCCTCCGCCGCGGCAGCGGTTCTCCTGCTGGCCGCCTTCGTCCTCGTCGAACTGCGCCGTACCGCCCCCATGGTCGACCTGCGGCTGATGCGCGATCCCTCCTACAGTGCCTCCCTTCTGCTGGCCGCGACCGTCCTGTTCGGCTTCGTCGGCCTCTCCCTTCTCCAAGTGCTGTGGCTGCAGCGGGTACGGGGACTGACCGCCCTGCAGGTGGGCGTCCAACTCCTCGCGGAATTCGGCGCGTTCATCGCCGCCTCGGTCCTGGCCGGAATACTGGTGCGCCGACTCGGCCCGCGCGCCCTGATCACGGCGGGCCTGCTGCTCGCGGCCGTCGGCGCCGCCCTCTTCGCGCAGGTCGAACCGGACACCGGGTTCGCCGGGTACGTCGCCGCCTTCGTCCTGTTCGGCTTCGGCTGCGGTCTCGCCAACGCCCCGTCCACCGCCCTCGCCGTCGGCCACGTCCCACCCGGCCGCGAGGGCGAGGCGGGCGGCACCGTCAACGCCGCCCGCCAGATCGGCGCCGTCCTCGGCACCAGCATCCTCGGCACACTGATCACCACACGCTTCGAGGACCGCCTCCCCCGCGTCCACGACCCGCGCACCGCGTTCACCGACGCGGTCACGCACGCCACCTGGGTCGCGGTCGCGGTCCTCCTCGTCGGCACGGTGCTGGCACTGGGACTGTCGGCGTGGTCCCGTCACAGGGTCACCGCCCCATAAGGGAAGCGAGCGGGCGCCGCCGGGGGCCGCCGCACGACGGGCACGACCCCCGACTTCGAGCCCCCACGCGGGACCACGGACACCGGCGCGACCCGCGCCCGGCGTCGCCGCCGCGCCCACCGAACGAGGAAAGCCCAGCTCAGAACGCATCTGAGCTGGGCTTCTCGCTGAGCCCCCTGTCGGATTCGAACCGACGACCTACGCATTACAAGGGCCTGCAAGATCATCCCGGGTGGTGCTCGGACCGGTCATGGCCCCGCGTCGGGCCCTGCCCAGTGGCTGATGCCGATGCTCGTGTCGAACTGCCGCATGCGGCCCATCACGAGGTCCGAGGTGGGGTGGGCCAGTTCGTCGACGATGCGGCCGTCGGAGAGGAAGACGATGCGGTCGGAGTGGCTGGCCGCGAGCGGGTCGTGGGTGACCATGACGACCGTCTGGCCCAGCTCGCGCACGCACCGGCGCAGGAGCCCGAGGATGTCCGCGGCCGCTCGTGAGTCCAGGTTCCCGGTCGGCTCATCGGCGAAGACGATCTCCGGGCGGCCCACCAGGGCGCGCGCGCAGGCGACCCGCTGCTGCTGTCCTCCGGACAGCTGGGCCGGACGATGACCGAGCCGGTGGGCGAGGCCGACCGTGTCGATGACCCAGCGCAGCCACTGCTGGTCCGGCCTGCGTCCGGCGACGGTCAGGGGCAGCACGATGTTCTCGAGCACGGTCAGTGCCGGGATCAGGTGGAACGCCTGGAAGACGAAGCCGATCCGCTCCCTGCGCAGCCGGGTCAGGGCGCGATCGCCCAGGCGTGACAGCTCCACGTCGCCGAGCCAGGCCCCGCCCGATGTGCCGGAGTCGAGTCCGGCCAGGCAGTGCATGAGCGTCGACTTGCCCGAACCCGAAGGCCCCATGATCGCGGCGAACTCGCCGCGGCGGAACGTGACGGAGACCCTGTCGAGGGCGACGACCTGGGCGCTCGACTGCCCGTACGCCTTGGTCAGGTTCACCGCGGAGGCCGCCGCCGCGGGGTCCACGGGCGGCGTGCGGTGCGGCGGGACGCCGCCCGGCCAGGGGCGGGGTGAGGTCATATCGTGCTCCTCGGGATCATCGGTGATCGGGGTGGTGCGGGATTGCCCGCCGTGGGACTCGGGGGTTCAGGCCGCTCGCGCCGGCGAGGAGACGCAGTGTTCCGGCGCCGGGTGCCGCGGTGTCGGGGCCGGGGCGGCGCAACGCGACCACGGGCAGAGCGATGACGGATGCGGTGGTACCCGGGGCCGAGGCGGACTCGCCGGTGAACAACAGCCGGAAGGACCGGCCGAGTCCTCGCGTACGCGGCGGGCGCGGCGGGCGTGTCATGAGGCACTGCCCGCGAACTGCTCACGGATGTCACGCAGCGGGCGTGCGGACAGGCCCGAGGCGAGCGCCGCCGCGGCCAGTACGGCGCCGAGCACGCCCAGCGTCCAGGGCAGGTCGAACGTCGGCATGGCATGTACGCCGAGTGCGGCCGCCAGCGGAGCCAGGCAGATCAATGCGGTCAGCGCGGACAGCACCACGCCGACGACGGCGCCGCCCGACGACTCGTACAGGACGCAGCGCAGCAGTTGCCACCGGGTGAGCCCCAGGGCACGCAGGTGCGCCCGCTGAGCACGGCGGTCGCGCTGGGCCAGGGCGCAGGTGTTGGCGACGGCGAGCAGCGCGTAGCCGCTGACCACTGCCACGATCAGATGGGCAGCCAGGTCGTCCTGCGGGCTGCGCGGTGCGAGGTCGGCGAGATACGCGGAGCGCGAGGCGACTTCCTGGCCTGCCGCCTTCGGCCAGGAGGTGATGTCGCCGCGCAACAGGATCTGTTCGGCGTAGGCATCCGGGGTGTGGGCCGTCGCGAGGGAGCCGGGCAGCAGGAACTCGGGGAACGCGAGGTCCCGGCCGTAGACGGCGGCCAGCCGCAGCCGGTGCGAACTGCCGTCCGCAAGCCGCAACCCGACCGTCTGGCCGATCTTCCAGTGGTGCCCTTCGACCTGTGTGTCACCGGCGGCGAAGCTGCTTCCGGTGAGCGCGTCGAGGCGGCCCTGCTTCACGTCGAGGTCGAGGACCCCGGGCAGCGCCCGCGCGTCGGCGCCCCAGGCGCGGACCGGCTCGGGGCTGTCGTCGTAAAGGGTCTTCGGCGCGGTGACCGTGGTGTGGACGAGAGGAGTCGCGGTGCCGCCGGGGAAGGCGGTGGCGGCGGCCCCGGCCGGCAGCCGGTGCTCCGGCTCGGCACTGACCACGCCGTCGGCCCGCAGGCCGCGCTCGGTCTGGTCCCGCACCGCCTCGCCCATGGTCGCTCCGGCGCCGAGCATCGCCGCGGCGAGCCCGACGGCGAGGAGCACGGGCACGGCGACCGCGGTCGTACGCACGGGTGCCGCCCGCAGCCCGGCGGCCGCGATCCGTCCGACACGTCTGTCGAGCAGTCGCAGCAGCCCGCCGAGAGGCCGCACGAGCAGGGGCACGTACCACGGCGCGAGTACCGCGAGCACCGGGATGATCACGAGGGCGAGGCCCGGTGCCAGCGCCGCCTTGAGCATCCCCGGCAGCATGGGCACGACCATCAGGACCAGCAGCGGCAGGCACGTCATGACGAGCAGCGCGATACCGATGCCGAGCCGCACCGGGCTCCGTCGGCTCGGCGCCATCGCCAGAGCGTCGTCCTTGAGCAGGTCGATCGGGCGTACCCGGCCCGCCGCGAGGACAGCGGTCACCGCCGCCACCACCGCGACCACGGAGGTTCCCACGCAGACCGCGGCCGCCTCCAGTACGGTCACGGCGGGGGAAGGAAGCCCGGCAGCCGCGGGGTACAGGTCGTTGTCGGCCATCACCTGCCGGACGAACCGGGCCAGGGGCAGGATGCCGACGCCCGCGCCGACCACTGCGGACAGCAGCGACAGCGCGGCCACGTCCAGCATCGCCATGGCACGCAGTCGGCGGGCCGACACCCCGAGCGCCCGCAACACGGCGAACTGGCCGAGGCGTTGGCCCGTCCACAGCGAGACCGTGGACCCGGTCACCAGGACGGCGGACATCAGCAGCAGGGTGAGCAACAGGGACAGGAGGTTCTGCGCACTGTCGGCGGTGGCCGCCGCGGCCGAGTTCTCGGCATGGCCCGTGCCACTCACGCCGGTCATCAGCACCAGGCACGCGCCGACACCGGCGGCGGTGACCGCACAGGCCACCGCGGCTCCGGCGACGCGCCCCGGATGCACCCGTACCTCGGACGTGAACAGCCTTATGACCCCAGGCATTTGAAGAGGTTGTGCCGGTACGGCCGGCGGTGAGGACATTGCGATTTCCTACCCTTCGGTACGGGTATGTTCGGTTTCCGGGAAGGCCGCACGGGCCGCGGTGCCGGCCGGCCGCCCTCGAAGTCGAGGTACTCCCACGCGCCCATGGCCTGCCGCCGCCGGCCGGGAGGCGGTTCGGAGCCGCTGACGGAGAATCTGGATTCCTCGTCGCTATATCGCTCCAACACCTCGCACCGCACCGGATCCGCAATCGCACAGGACTCGTGTCTCACGCCCATAAGACACCCACCCCCCTTTCTCCATCTCCGGACTCCGCGCCTCGGTGACGCCACTTACGATTCCCCATCCCGAACCTCCGTACCAACACCATTTAGCGGTCTCTAAATTCACCAAGTCAGATATGGTTCCGGCGAGGTGAAGCGAGGGGCGAGCGCGATGGGCGCCACCATGAATCAATTACCGCGGCCCTGACAAGTACCCATCGGTGCACACCCTCCGTGGCATGATGCGGCCATGAAGACGCGCATAGTCGTCGCGGATGATCAGGCGAGTGTCCGCGAGGGATTCCGGCACATCCTGGAAGCCGAGGCGGACCTGGAGGTCGTGGCCGAGGCCGCCGACGGACCCGGCGCACTGGAGACCGTCCGGGAACTGCGACCGGACGTGCTGCTCGCCGACATCCGCATGCCCGGCATGGACGGCCTGGAACTGACCCGCCGGCTGGTCGGCGTCGCCCCCGAAGTGAAGGTCGTCGTGGTGACCACGTTCGACCTCGACGAATACGTGCACACCGCACTGCGCTACGGCGCGTGCGGCTTCCTCCTGAAACGCTCCGGGCCCGCGCTGCTCGCCGAGGCCGTACGCTCCGCGGTCGCCGGCGATGCGCTCATCAGCCCCGAGATCACGATGAGGCTGCTGCGCCGCTATACCGAACCGCGTCGTCGCCCGCACGAACCCGCGGAGCCTCTGACCGCTCGCGAGGAGGAGATCGCCACCCTGGTGGCCGAAGGGCTCACCAACGCCGACATCTGCGCGGAACTCTTCATCTCACTGGGCACCGTCAAGTCCCACCTGAGCAACCTGCAGCGCAAGCTGCGCGTGCGCAACCGGGTGCAGATCGCCTCCTGGGCCTGGGAAGCGGGCCTCAGGCCCGGGCCGTGAGCCGGGCACCGGAGGCGGTCCGACGACCGGCTCGCCGGGCGCTCTCGCCACGCAACAGATGCAGGCCCAGCATCGTCACCGTGTGCAGCACGCCGCGGCCGCTGCGACGGCTCGTGATGAGTCCGGCTGATCGAAGGACGGCCGCATGCTGGCTCACCGCTGCGGCTGTCACCCCGAGCGAGTCGGCCAGCTCGCTGGTGCTGGACTCGTCGAGCACGGCGCGCAGGAGCGCGGCCCTGGTCCGCCCGACGAGCGCCCCGAGCGACTGCTGTCTGTCGCGTGCGGTGATGGCGCCGTCGGACTCGCCGGTCGGCAGAACTTCCCGGCGCGGGTCGAACCGCACCGGGAAGGCCAGCGTCGGGACGCCGTTCCCGGCCCCCTCGGCGCTCACCAGCATCTCTCCCGCGCTCTGCAGGAAGAGCGAGGGAGCGAGTACCAGCCCCCGCCCGTCCAGGACGACCTCGCTCGGCTCGTCCGCAGGGATCTCAAGACTCCAGCCCTGCCAGCGAATTCGTGGATGCAAGCTGCTCAGCAGCGTCTTCACTCCGGCACTGCCCGCGATCTGCCGGCAAGCGTCCGTCTCGGCGTCGATGCGCGCCTGAATCCCGGGCCAGCCGGGCGCCATGGCCACACGGCAGAAAGCCCGTACCAATTCTCTTGTCCCAGCGTGCGACCGAAGAGGCATTGTGTTCTCACCCGATGCCATGTCGTGCTCGCCCGTCCAGATCCTCAGGACATCCCGGAACACTCCTGGCGTCCGAACGAGGTGATCAATACGGGCCTCCAGATCCCCTTGCAAGGAGAGCCGTTTACGTACGCCTTTCTGCCACGCTTGAAAGTGGTTCGCACTTCCCCGCAAGACTTCCAGCGCGAAAATCGCCTCGATTTCCGGACCAAGGCCCGAGCCGATACGAATACACGTCAGATCCTCGGCAGACATGCGAATGCGCATCATCCGGAAGATCCCCCGAATCTCCTGACCAGTGATTTCCCGCGTGGATGTATCACCGGATCAGGGACGGACCGTGCCCCTCAGCCGGCCCCTTCATAGTCGCTCGACGCCCGCTTCCTTGGCATCAGCCGTTCGGCCGGTCTTGTTCGTCACCGCTGCCGGGCCCCGATGCCACCAGGGGCAGCAGCACGCTCACCCGCCAGCCCCTAGAAGGGTGTGGATGCGCGGCGAGTTCACCCCCCATGTCCGCCGCGCGCCTTCGCAGATCAGCCAGGCCGGTCCCACCACCCAGCCGCTCAGGCTCCTCGCGCTCCCCCGAGCCCTCCTCCGAGCCGGCATTCGGCGCGTCGTCGATCACGGTGATGCTGAGCGTGTCCATGCCGCGGTACGCCGCACGGGACACCGCTACGCACACCTCGGACGCGCCGGGGGCATGCCGCCGTACGTTGGTGAGCGCCTCCACCACCACCCGGTATCCCAACTCGCTGACGCGCCATGGGAGGTCGGCCAAGGCGCCGTCGGCCAGATCAAGCCGCACCGCCGCACCGCCCGTGCGGGCGAACCGGTCGGTCAGCGCCTTCAGCCCGTCCAGATCCCGCGGACGCGGGCGGAGCGCATCGCCGCCCGCATCGGCCGTCTCCCCGGCATGCCGCCCGTGCCGGACCGTCGCCGCGTCGTCACCGGTGAACACCTGCACGGTGCGGTCCAGCGAGGACAGAGCCTGCCGGCCCGCCTCCTCGATGTGCGTGAGCAGTTCCCCGACTCGCTTCGGGTCCTGGTCCACAAGGACCCGAGCGGCCTGCGCGAGGACCACCACCCCCGTCACGTCATGGGCGGCGAAGTCGTGCAGGTCCCGGGCGAGTTCGAGTCGCTGGGTCCGTCGTTCAGCAGCCAGCGCCGCGCTGCCGCGCGCGTCCAGAACCCGCAGATAGCAGCCAATGCCGTTGGCCGCCGCGGCCAACAGCAGCCAGATCAGACAGAGCTTGACGGCTTGCTCGAAGGTGGCCGGTGGATCCACCCTCAGCACCATCCGCAGCGGTAGCTCCGTGATGGTCGCGTTCAGGAGCACCGCGAGTACCAGCGCAGTGCGTCCGCGGGGCCTGCGCACCGCCGGGACCACCAGCACCATCAAGCCGACACTCTCCACCAGCCACCAGGTCTCCGCTTCACCGGCAACCGGCCCCTGGAAGACGAAAGTGACCACCTGGGACACCGCGCAGGTGCCCAACACGATGGCCGGGACCCAGTGCGCCGTGCGCGGCGACCACAGCGCGGGAAACGTCGCCGCCGCGACGGCGACCAACGCGGCGACGACGAGGAGCGGTGCCGTCGATGCCATCGCCAGGCAGCCCGCCATGAGCGCGGTCGCCATCACCACGCCATATCCGCCCCAGTACACCGAGTTCATACTGAGCCCACCCATGCGCCAGATCGTACGCATTGAGTCGTGCATGACTTGAAGTCGCGGATGGCGCAGGCGAGTTCCGCGCGTACGTCCAGCTGATCGCCGAGATGCTCGCCGAGGTCAGCCACGACAAGCTGTCCGTCCCCGACGTGAAGGAGAGCCGACGACGTCTCAAGACCGGCCAAGACCTCGTCGGCAGCCTCACCGTGAGCGAATGGCTGGACCGATGGCTCGCGGGCAAACGCATCCGGAAGCCGGGCATCAGCCGACTCGACCGGCACTCGCCCACCGTCTCGGGACAGCTCGTCCAGGACGGCCGGGAGGTCGAGGCATCCGAACCGAAGACCGACAGCCACGTCGGGAAGAGCGCGGCCGAGGCCACCGCCGAGCCGGCCCACTCCGGCGGAAGACCGAGGCGGAGGACGCCGCCCGCAGGGCGGAGAGAGCCCGGAAGAAGGCCTGGCGCGCCAAGAAGGCCGAGGCGGCAGGCAAGAAGAAGGCGAAGCGGAAGAAGCCGGGGAAGCGGGGCCCCGCAGCCCCTCCGCTCACGCATCGCTCACGCAAGCCCTCCCACGACACCCCGACCACACGCCCCGCCACGCCTCGAACACAAGAAAACCCCAGGTCAGAGCGGGTCTGACCTGGGGTTCCAGTGAGCCCCTGCCGGATTCGAACCGACGGCCTACGCATTACAAGTTGTCGGATCCTGTTCCACGGACGTCCACCGACGTCCTCCGGGGTGGCGAATTCCCTGGTCGGGACGTTTCGCAGACCTACGCGGACGCGGGTGGACAACTGCGGATGCGGCGGCAACCGAGACTGAGACCATTTCGTCCCGAAGCAACTCGGGTGAGGGCTCCGCCTTGGCCTGGCGTGTCGCTCACCTGCACTGATGGTCCGCAGACGTTCGCGTTCGTCCGCCGCCGTTCGTCGGCGTCGTCACGCAGTCTGACAACGCACCCGGACGTCCGGGTCAGCCCATCGAACAGTCCCGCTCGTCCATGCGCCACGGCCACGTCAGGGAGTGTGGACCACGTCCAGGTTGGTCGTCTGCGCGCAGACCGCGAAGGCCTGGAGCGTGCCCGGGTTGTTGGTGTCAGTGTTCGTGGCGTAGGCCCACCACGTCTCTGAGCCGATCGGCCTGCTTGCCGCGAGGTTGTAGCGCTGGACGTACGAATTTCCGGCCTTCACCTCGGCTCCGCCGCCCGTGAGGATCTGCCCGGCCGGACACTTGGCGGTGGTCGCCTCTGCACCGGCGTAGCCGTTGCCAGGCGACACGGGAATCGTGACGATCGGGCCATAGACGATGTTCATCGTTCCCGGCCCGGCAGCTGTCGCAAAGCCGGCCGAGCTGACCAGCATCGCCGCAGCCGCTGCCACCACGAGGCCGCACTTCATCGCGCGCTTGACCACCGAGGTCTCCTTGATCTTCGTCGAGGGGGAGCCCCTGTGCTCAGCGGGACTCGCTTCCAGAGATTCCGCACCAAGTTCGATTTGCGTAGGTTTGTTGCGTCGTTTCACTCGTACGTGATCAAGCTGGTGCCCGGCACCGCTGAGACGGCAGAGCCTCGGTGTAAACCGCTGGCCCTTCCTACGGGGCTCTGTCCAGCAGTTGAGGCCAGTCAGCGCGGCGGCACGGACGCGCCGCCGGATGGAGCCTTCGGGCCCCTCCCCGCTCCCGCCATCGTCGACGCATCCACTGAACGAGAAAACCCCAGGTCAGAGCGAGTCTGACCTGGGGTTCCTCCGGAGCCCCCTGTCGGATTCGAACCGACGACCTACGCATTACAAGTGCGTTGCTCTGGCCAGCTGAGCTAAGGAGGCGTGCCGGAGCAGTGTAACCAACACCGCACCCCTCGCGGTCCCGAAATTTCGCGGTCCTGGAACTACTGACAGATTTCAAATGTCCAGGTAGCGTCGCTGAGGATTCACCCAAGTGGACCAGACCACTCCCTTACTCGGATCGTCCGGCACGTTCCTGCCGGTGAAGGAGAAGATTCAGCATGGCCAGTGTCACGTTCGACAAGGCGTCCCGCGTCTACCCCGGCTCCACGAAGCCGGCCGTGGACCAGCTGGAGATCGACATCGCTGACGGTGAGTTCCTCGTCCTCGTCGGTCCTTCCGGCTGTGGCAAGTCGACCTCCCTGCGCATGCTCGCGGGTCTCGAGGACGTCAACGGCGGCGCGATCCGCATCGGTGACCGTGACGTCACGCACCTGCCGCCGAAGGACCGGGACATCGCCATGGTGTTCCAGAACTACGCGCTCTACCCGCACATGACCGTCGCGGACAACATGGGCTTCGCGCTCAAGATCGCCGGTGTCAACAAGACCGACATCCGGGCGAAGGTCGAAGAGGCCGCCAAGATGCTCGACCTCACCGAGTACCTGGACCGCAAGCCGAAGGCGCTCTCCGGTGGTCAGCGTCAGCGTGTCGCGATGGGCCGGGCCATCGTGCGTGAGCCGCAGGTCTTCCTCATGGACGAGCCGCTGTCGAACCTCGACGCCAAGCTCCGTGTCTCCACCCGTACGCAGATCGCCTCGCTCCAGCGCCGTCTGGGCATCACGACCGTGTACGTCACGCACGACCAGGTCGAGGCCCTGACCATGGGTGACCGTGTCGCGGTCCTCAAGGACGGTCTGCTCCAGCAGGTCGACTCGCCGCGCAACATGTACGACAAGCCGGCGAACCTCTTCGTGGCCGGCTTCATCGGCTCCCCGGCCATGAACCTGGTCGAGGTCCCGATCACCGACGGCGGCGTGAAGTTCGGCAACAGCGTCGTCCCGGTCTCCCGCGAAGCGCTCACCGCCGCCTCGGAGAAGGGCGACACGACCGTCACGGTCGGCATCCGCCCCGAGCACTTCGACATCGTCGAGCACGGCGGCGCCGCCGCGAAGTCCCTCTCGAAGGACAGCGCCGACGCCCCGGCCGGTCTGGCCGTCTCGGTCAACGTCGTCGAGGAGCTCGGCGCCGACGGCTTCGTCTACGGCTCCGCGCAGGTCGGCGGCGAGGACAAGGACCTGGTCGTCCGCGTCGGCGGCCGCGCCGTCCCGGAGAAGGGCACCAAGCTGCACGTCGTGCCGCGCCCGGACGAGCTGCACGTCTTCTCGACCTCGACGGGTGCGCGTCTCACCGACTGACGCCCCGCCCCGCGCACCGGCATCACCCGCACCCCAGCGGCCCCGCACGTTCTTCGTGCGGGGCCGCTCGCGCGTCGTACGGGGCCGCTCGCGCGTCGTGCGGGCGCGAGGTCGGTGTGCGGGCAAGAGGTCGTCGTGCGGGCGACAGGTCGGCCGGGCGGAAGCTCGGCGTGCGGGCGGGAAGTCGGTGTGCGGGGCCGTTCGCGCGTCGCGGGGCGCGTCCGGGTTTGAAACCGTACGGTGCCGGATTCCCCGGCACACCGGGCATTTCACTGCGGCCCGTCAATACGCGATTCGAAAACCATCCTCGAAACGTCCCCCTCAAGAGTGACGTAATGTCGCCACATCATCACTGCCCGCTACGCTCGCTGCGTGACCCACACCGCTCGCCGTATCGGCCGATCCCTCGCTTTCGTACTGCCCGTCGTGATGGTCCTCTCCGGGACCCTCGCCGTCACCAGCGTGCCGTGGGCAGCGCACAACACCGAGTCCCAGGTCCTGGCCGCCTCCGCCCAGGACGTCTCGAAGCCTGCCCGGACGCGCACCCCGCAGGACCTCCTCCGTGACCGGCTGCTCCTGGAGCTCCGGGAGAAGGACCCGGGTGTCGCCCTGACGGACCTGCAGCGTTCCGTCGAGGCCCGGCCCTCGCTCGCCCGGCACTGCATGTCGATCGCCAGGGCTCTGGGCCGCGCGGCCGTCGAGCAGTACGGCCCGACGCGGGCCCACAGGTTCTCGCGTCCCGTCTGCGACACGTCCTTCGCCTCGGGCGTCGCACAGTTCAGCTGACCGGCCGGTCCGGGCACCGCATATCGTGCCTGGCATGCATACGTATCCGACGCAGGCCGTGGTCCTGGCAGGTGGCCAGGGGTCGCGGCTGCGCCCGTACACCGATGACCGCCCCAAGCCGATGGTCGAGATCCCGGGCACCGGGACCCCGATCATCGGCCATCAGCTTTCCTGGCTGGCCGCCGAGGGCGTGACCGACGCCGTGGTGTCGTGCGGTCATCTGGCCGAGGTGCTCCAGGAGTGGCTGGACTCGGCCGTGCTGCCGCTGCGCGTGACGACGGTCGTGGAGTCCGAGCCCCTGGGACGCGGCGGCGGGCTGAAGTACGCCGCAGCCCGGCTCCCCGAACCGGAGCAGCCCTGGTACGCCACCAACGGCGACATCTGGACGCGTTTCTCCCTGCGCGAGATGGCCGCGTTCCACGCCGAACGCGACGCGACCGCCACCCTGGCCCTGGCCCGTCCCCGTATCCCGTGGGGCGCCGTGGAGACGGACGCGTTCGGGCACATCACCGACTTCATTGAGTCGCCGCCTTCCCCGTATCTGATCAACGCCGGCGTGTACGTCTTCTCCCCCGCGTTCACCGACCTGCTGCCGGACCTCGGCGACCACGAGCGGACGACGTTCCCGCGGCTGGCCCGTGAGCGGAGGCTGGCCGGGTATCCGCTGCCGCACGGCGCGTACTGGCGGGCCATCGACACCGCGAAGGACCTGACCGAGGCCGCCAAGGAGCTCGACGGGCCGTAGCGGCACGCGACGAGGCACGACACAGGGGCGGTCACCGGTTCGTTCCGGTGACCGCCCCTGTGTCCTGTGCCGACCCGGCGGCTCAGCCGAGCAGACCGCCGATGGGATTCTGCCCGCCACCGGACGTACCGCCGGTGGAGCCGCCACCGCCGTCCGATCCGCCGGTCGCCGAGCTGCCGCCGGCGCCGGTGGAGCCGGAGGAACTCGGGCCGGAACTACCGGACGGAGGCGGCTGCGGGGCCGTGTGCTGCGGGGGCTGCTGCACGGTGCCCCGGGTCTGGCTGGGCTGCCCGGCACCGGCCGCCTGGCCGGACTCGCGCACGGAGTCCGCGGCGGGCGTGGACGCCTTGGCCGAAGGAGTGGTGGAGGCACTGCTGCGGGACGGCGAGGGACGCTTCCCGTCGGGCGTGTGGGAGGCCCTGCGGCCCTGGGACTCCTCCGGGAGCGGGGAGCCGGGGAGCTGGTTGGTCGGGTTGCCGTTCGGGCCGGGCACGGTGACGACCCCGGAGGAACGGACCGCGCCGCCGAGCATGGAGCCCACGAGCAGAGTGAGGCCGACGACCACGGTGGCGACGACGGCACCCCGGCGCAGCACCCGGCGGCGGAGGTCCCAGATCGCCGAGCGCGGGCCGAGCCTGCGCCACGCCTCGCCGGCGAGCCGTCCGTCGACGGAGTAGACGGGGGCGCCCGCGATGATCAGCGGGCTCCAGGCGGCGAGGAAGATGATGTCGGGCGCGTCGTAGACGGCGACGGTGCGCCAGCTGACGGTGACCAGCAGGGCGGCGGAGAGGAGTGCGCCGACGGAGGCGGCGACGCGCTGCCAGAGGCCGAGGACGGTGAGGACGCCGACGACGACCTGGAGGAAGGCGACGGTGAGTCCGGCACCGACGGGGTGCGAGAGCGCGAAGTCGCGCAGCGGCTCGGCGAGCGCCCAGGGGTGCAGCGAGGTGAGCCACTTGACCATGGAGCCGCGCTCGCCGCCGTCGAAGTAGACGGGGTCGCAGAGCTTGCCCATGCCGGCGTAGATGGAGATGAAGCCGAGGAAGACGCGCATGGGCAGCAGCACGACGCCGAGGTTCATACGGCGCCCGGGGTAGTACGCGTGCCGCACGGAGTCGTTGCCGTGCCGCCGGCCCCGGGCCTCGGTGATGTCGTCGTACTCGTCGTCGTACTCGTCGTCGTACGCCGCGCGGTCGTACGGTCCGGTGTCGACGGGGTCGTAGGCGCCGACCGCCTGCCGCATGGGCGGCAGCAGCGGGCCGTTGCCGGGGCGGTCGGGCCGGCGGGGCGCGGTGATGACGGGGTTGGGCTGAGTCTCTTCCAGGCGCTCGATGACCTGGGTGCCGCCCATCCCGCCGTCGTAGTCGTGGCCGGTGCGGGGGGCGTAGGGATCGTAGGGGTCGTACGCGGAGGTCGGCCGGCCCGCGGTGGAGTTCCGTACGGCCTGGAGGAGCCCGGTGGCGCCGGGATCGCCCGGGGCGGACCTGCCGCTCCACACGACGGGCGAGCGCCTGCCGCGCACCGCTCCGGCGCCGCTCATGGCGGGGATCCTGGGCGCGCCCGCGGGGGCCAGACCGCGCAGCCGCGGGCGCTGGCCGGGGGCGAGCTGTACCCGGAAGCTGGCGTGGTTGACGATGACCTGCGCGGGGTCGCAGTCCACCTTGGTCATGCTCAGGGCGGGTAGTTCGTCGAACCGAGGCGTTCTGGTGTCCACACTCATCTAACCGAGTGATGTGTGTTTAGGACACTGCCTTGACGGGCCCGATGTGTCCGAGACCCGTCAACGGGGGGCGCCCCGGTCGGCCGCCCCCCGTCCGGGTGCGTCTCGGAGCCTGTCGGGTGGCCTCCGACAGGCTCTCAGGCCCGGCGCCGCGCGACCTCGTACAGGACGATCCCGGCCGCGACACCGGCGTTCAGCGACTCCGCGCCGCCCGGCATCGAGATGCGGACCCGGTAGTCGCAGGTCTCGCCGACGAGGCGGCCCAGGCCCTTGCCCTCGCTGCCGATGACGATGACGACGGGGCCGTCGAGGGCCTCCAGGTCCTCGACGGTGTGCTCGCCGTCCGCGGCGAGGCCGACGACCGTGAGGCCTGCCTTCTGGTAGCCCTCCAGGGCCCGGGTCAGGTTCGTCACCCGGGAGACCGGCGTGCGGGCCGCCGTGCCCGCCGAGGACTTCCACGCGCCCGCCGTCATTCCGGCCGCGCGCCGCTCGGGCACGACCACGCCGTGCCCGCCGAACGCGGAGACGGAGCGGACGATCGCACCCAGGTTGCGCGGGTCGGTGACGCCGTCGAGGGCGACGATCAGCGGATCCTCGCCGTTGTCGTACGCGGCGGCGGTGAGGTCCTCCGGGTGCGCGTACTCGTACGGCGGGACCTGGAGGACGAGACCCTGGTGGTTCAGGCCGTTCGTCATCCGGTCCAGTTCGACGCGCGGGGCCTCCATCAGGTTGATGTTGCCGCGCGCACCGGCGAGCTGGAGCGCGTCGCGGACCCGCTCGTCGTTGTCGATGTACTGCTGGACGTACAGGGTCGTCGCCGGGACGCCGTCGCGCAGGGCCTCGTAGACCGGGTTGCGGCCGACGACCATCTCGGACGTGCCCTTGACGCCGCCGCGCCGGGGCGCGGGGCGGCGGGCCGCGGCCTGCTTGGCCTGGGCATTGGCGATGCGGTTCTTCTTGTGTCCCTTGCGGGCGGAGGCGGGAGGCGTCGGGCCCTTGCCTTCGAGGCCACGGCGTCGCTGCCCACCGCTGCCGACCTGCGCGCCCTTCTTGTTGGACGTGCGGCGGTTCCTGCGCTGGCTGTTCCCGGCCATGACCTACCTGTTTCGTTTCTTCTCAGACATGCGTACGTAAGTGAAGTGTGCCGCCCGGGAGGCCGGGCGGCACGTGGGGTGGACTACTGGCGCGGGCCGAGTGTCCACCGTGGTCCGGCCGGGCTGTCCTCGATGACGAGACCGGACTGGTTGAGCTGGTCGCGGATGGCGTCGGCGGCGGGCCAGTCCTTGCGCTCGCGGGCCGACTGGCGCTGGTCCAGGACCAGGCGCACGAGCGTGTCGACGACGCCGTGCAGATCGTCGCCGCGGTCGCTCTCGCCGGCCCAGTGCTCGTCGAGCGGGTCGAGGCCGAGGACACCCAGCATCGCGCGGACCTCCGCGAGCCGGGCGACGGCGGCCTCCTTGTCGTCGGCGGCGAGCGCGGAGTTGCCCTGGCGGACCGTGGTGTGGACGATCGCGAGCGCCTGCGGGACGCCCAGGTCGTCGTCCATCGCCTCGGCGAAGGCGGGCGGCACCTCGGTGGCGGGCTCGACCGTCTCGCCCGCCTTCTCGGTGACGCGCTGCACGAAGCCCTCGATCCGGGCGAACGCGGACTCGGCCTCGCGCAGGGCCTCCTCGCTGTACTCGATCATCGACCGGTAGTGCGGGGTGCCGAGGTAGTAACGCAGCACGATCGGGCGCCACGCCTTGACCATCTCGCTGACCAGCACCGAGTTGCCCAGCGACTTCGACATCTTCTCGCCGGACATGGTGACCCAGCCGTTGTGCACCCAGTACTTGGCGAACTCGTCGCCGTACGCCTTGGCCTGGGCGATCTCGTTCTCGTGGTGCGGGAAGATCAGGTCGATGCCGCCGCCGTGGATGTCGAAGGCGGTGCCGAGGTACTTGTGGGCCATGGCGGAGCACTCCAGGTGCCAGCCGGGACGGCCGCGGCCCCACGGGGTCTCCCAGCTGGGCTCGCCCGGCCTGGCCGACTTCCACATCGCGAAGTCGCGCTGGTCGCGCTTGCCGGTCTCGCCCTCGCCGGACGGCTGGCGCAGATCGTCCAGGTCCTGGTTGGAGAGCTCCAGGTAGCCGGGGAAGGAGCGCACGTCGAAGTAGACGTTGCCGTCGGCGGCGTAGGCGTGACCGCGCTCGATCAGGCCACGCATCATCTCGACCATCTCGGTGATGTGGCCGGTCGCTCGCGGTTCGTACGTGACCGGGAGGCAGCCGAGCGCGTCGTAGCCGGCGTTGAACGCCCGCTCGTTCTCGTACCCGATCGCCCACCAGGGGCGGCCCTGTTCGGCCGACTTCGCGATGATCTTGTCGTCGATGTCGGTGACGTTCCGGATGAACGTGACGTCGTAGCCGCGGTACTCGAACCAGCGGCGCATGATGTCGAAGTTCAGCCCGGACCGGATGTGCCCGATGTGCGGGGCGGCCTGGACGGTCGCGCCACAGAGGTAGATCGAGACACAGCCCGCGGTGAGCGGTACGAAGTCACGGATCTGCCGGGCGCTGGTGTCGTACAGGCGAATAGTCACGCCTCAAGGGTAGTGGGCGTGCACCAGTGCCCCGCGACCCCTCGGGCATCGCGGGGAAAAGAATCTTGCGACAGGGTGTCCCTCCGGTGGGTGTCCCTCCGGTGTGCGGGTCGCACACCGGAGGGCCTCGGATCCGGCCGGCGATCTGTCGCGTGGCGGTCCGGACCACCACGCCGACCTGCAACAAGGCCCCGAGCCCGGGAATTCCCGCAGGTCAGGGCCGCGCGATGGATCAGCCTGTGCGGTAGACCAGTGCCGTCGCGATTCCGGCGAGACCCTCGGCCCGCCCGGTGAAGCCGAGCCCGTCGGACGTGGCGGCGGAGAGCGAGACGGGCGCCCCCACGGCCGCCGACAGCACCCGCTGCGCCTCGTCGCGCCGCTTGCCGATCTTCGGCCGTACGCCGACGACCTGGACGGCGACATTGCCGATCTCGAAGCCCTCGGCGCGCACGATCCGCGCCGCCTCGGTCAGCAGGGTGACCCCGGCGGCGCCGGACCACTCCGGCCGCCCGGTGCCGAAGTGCTGCCCGAGGTCGCCGAGCCCGGCGGCCGAGAAGAGCGCGTTGCACGCGGCGTGCGCGACGACATCGGCGTCGGAGTGCCCGGCGAGGCCCGGCCCCTCGCCCTCCCACAGCAGCCCCGCGCACCACAGTTCGCGGCCCTCTTCGAAGGCGTGGATGTCGGTACCGATCCCGACCAGCGGGATCACCGGCCCGGTCCGCCCCTCGGAGGCCGTCGTTTCCTCAGAAGCCATCGTTCGCCCTCCTGCGCGCCAGTACCGCCTCGGCCAGCACCAGGTCCAGCGGCCGGGTCACCTTGAACGCCTCCTCGTGCCCGGGGACGACCACGACGGGCGCCCCGAGCCGCTCCACCATCCCCGCGTCGTCCGTGGCGCCCTCGCCGCCGACGGTGACGGTCTTGTGCGCGCGCACGAGCGTGTCGCGGTCGAAGCCCTGCGGAGTCTGCACGGCGCGCAGCCGGGCCCGCTCGGGCGTGCCGAGCACCGGCTCCGGCTCCCCCGGCGCTCCGGGCTCGACCTCCTTGACGGTGTCGGCGAGCGGCAGCGCGGGGACGACGGCGGGCGCGCCGTCCCGTACCGCCTCGATCACCGCGTCCACCGTGTCGACCGGCACCAGCGGGCGGGCCGCGTCATGGACGAGGACGACGGAGACGTCCTCGGGCAGGGCGTCGAGGCCCAGGCGCACCGATTCCTGGCGGGTGTCTCCGCCCGGCACGACCAGGTAGTCGGTGCGCTCGGGCAGGGCGTGCTCGTCGAGCAGGTTCTTGACCTCGGGGGCGCCGTCCGGCGGCGCGACGACGACGACCAGGGAGACGGAACGGGAGGCCGCCATGGCCCGTACCGCGTGGATGAGCATGGGCGTCCCGCCCAGCGCGCGGAGCGCCTTGGGGGCTCCCGGGCCGAGCCGTACGCCGCGGCCGGCCGCGGGAATCACGGCGGCGGTGCGGTACGGACGCGATAGATCAGACATCGGTTGCACTCCGAAGCTTCGGCATGTTTGTTTCCACAGCCGACATGGGTATGGCCACAATCGAGCCGGGCGCCACGCCATGACTCGACCGGGCCCTTTCCGTGACATCCGGTCGATTCGGACAAGCCGCACCGGCCGCTCGGGATCGGCTACACAAGATCGCGAGCAACGTATCGGGGGGATTGGCGATGAAGCCAACGCGTCGGTGAGTCGGGGACGCAATCCAGACAGGCCGTGGCTGAATCCAGACATGCCGCAGCGCCCGACGACATACCGTGAATACGGTCGTCAGCGGGCACCGCGGCACATTTTTTCGAGACCGGCGTGAGCCGGTTCAGGACGCGAGTACCTCGTCGAGCAGAGCCTCGGCCTTGTCTTCGTTCGTGTTCTCCGCGAGAGCGAGCTCGCTCACCAGAATCTGGCGAGCCTTGGCGAGCATCCGCTTCTCACCTGCGGAGAGTCCACGCTCGCGCTCACGACGCCACAGGTCGCGAACCACCTCGGCGACCTTGATGACATCGCCGGAGGCGAGCTTCTCCAGATTTGCCTTGTAGCGCCGGGACCAGTTCGTCGGCTCTTCGGCATACGGTGCACGCAGCACCTCGAAGACCCGGTCCAGCCCCTCCTGCCCGACCACGTCGCGTACGCCCACGAACTCCGCATTGTCCGCCGGCACCCGAACCGTCAAGTCGCCCTGGGCGACCTTGAGCACCAAGTAGGTCTTGTCCACGCCTTTGATCTGGCGAGTTTCGATAGCCTCGATCAGCGCGGCCCCGTGATGGGGATAGACCACGGTGTCGCCAACCTTGAACGTCATGTGACAGGTACCCCTTCCGTGGCTATCAAGGGTAACACGAGAACAGCTTCTCCTGAATGGCGTTTTCGCAGGTCAGGGCATATCTCGGGGCTTGACAACAGCAACACGTACGTGCTGCGGAAGGTTCACGGGAGACGGTATTCGCAGGTCGGAGCGGCTGTACGGGCGAGGCGAAACACGCATGTCACACACCCCGGAACCCCCCTCCGAAGTGGCCTAACGTCCCGGTTTGCCGGATTCCGGATGATGAACTTTACGTAGTCCGTTCGAGCACCGATCACCCGTACGGACGTAAGTGCGGTTGATCAATGGATATTGATCAGCACCTCGGTACGATCGGTTATGCGCATGGAATACGCCACGCTCCATGAATTGATCACCGGCGATATGTGAACGGCGGATGTCGACGGGTTTCGGCATGCACCGCTACCGGGTGCGGAACCGGCCGAGGGCACTCGCCCCGGTAACCGCCGGAGCCCGAAGGGGCGTGTAGGGGCGGGTCGGGTGCGGGGCGGAAGGGGCGGCTCGGTAGCCTAAGGCCGCTGACACATCCTTAGGGCGGCTTTACGTCGCTCGCCCCACCCGTCCGCAGTCCGAACGTTCAAGGAGTTGCCGCCGCCGTGAGCCGCAGCCTTCGACACGGCGCCTTCGCCGCCACCGCCATCGTGTTCTCGATCGCCTCGCTCGCCGCGTGCGGTGCAGGCAATGACGCAGCGACGCTCAAGGTCAGGCCGGACAGTGCTGCCACCACCTCCGGTGACATCAGCATCCAGAACGCGAACGTCATCACCCAGCCCGAGCGCGGCGCCGAGGGCCCGGCCGTCGTCTCCGCGACGCTGTTCAACAGCGGCACCAAGCAGCAGACCCTGGACGCCGTCACCCTGCCGGGTACGAGCGTCGCGGTGCAGCTGCACGCCGCCAAGGGTTCCGGACCCATCGTGGTCCCGGCCGGCGGCAGGGTGGTGCTCGGCGGCAAGGGCAACGCGTCCGCCGTGATCGAGAACAGCCGCGAGGCCGCGCAGGCGGGCAACGTGCAGCCCGTCGCCTTCAAGTTCAGCTCGACCGGTGAGATCTCGCTCGGCGCGTTCGTCGTCCCGGCGACCAGCTACTTCACGGGCTTCGGTCCCAGCTCGCTGCCGGCGCTGCCGTCGAAGTCGCCCGCGACGCCGACCGGCTCCACGTCCGCGCACCCGGGCGCGCCGGGCGCATCCGACTCCGCGGACGACACGGTCACCCCGACCGACTCCGCGTCCGCCTCGGCGGGCTGACCGCGCCCCGGCGCGCACACGCCTGAACGGCGGAGGGCGCCCTCCCTTTCGGGGGGCGCCCTCCGCCGTCGTGCACCGGCCGGTCTACGGCTCGAACTTGTAGCCCAGACCGCGCACCGTCACCAGGAAGCGCGGCGCTCCGGGGTCGGGCTCGATCTTGGCGCGCAGGCGCTTGACATGGACGTCGAGGGTCTTGGTGTCGCCCACGTAGTCCGCGCCCCAGACCCGGTCGATCAGCTGCATCCGGGTCAGGACCCGGCCCGCGTTGCGCAGCAGCATCTCCAGCAGGTCGAACTCCTTGAGCGGGAGGTCGACCTTGCCGCCGGCGACCGTGACGACGTGACGGTCCACGTCCATCCGGACCGGGCCCGCCTCCAGGGCGGCCGGTGTGACCTCCTCGGGCTCACCGCGGCGGCGCAGCACCGCGCGGATGCGGGCGACGAGCTCCCGCGAGGAGAACGGCTTGGTGACGTAGTCGTCGGCTCCTATTTCCAGGCCGACCACCTTGTCGATCTCGCTGTCCTTGGCCGTGACCATGATCACGGGGACATTGGACCGGCTGCGCAGCTGACGGCAGACCTCCGTGCCGGGCAGGCCCGGCAGCATCAGGTCGAGCAGCACGAGGTCGGCGCCGTTGCGCTCGAACTCGTCAAGCCCGTCCGGGCCCGTGGCCGCGACGGCGACCTCGAAACCCTCCTTGCGGAGCATGTAGGACAGGGCGTCGCTGAAGGATTCCTCATCCTCGACGACGAGCACTCGGGTCACGGAAGGACCTCCGGGGCAGGGAATGGTTCAAGGGTGTCGGGGTGAGCGGGTCCGTAGGGACCCTCGTCGCCGTTGACGATGAGCGGTCCGCCCGAGCGGCGGTCCCGTTCCCGTACGGAGCCCGCTTCGGGCAGCCGCAGGGTGAAGGTGGAGCCCTGGCCCTCCGAGCTCCAGACCGTGACCTCCCCGCCGTGCGAGGCGGCCACGTGCTTGACGATGGCGAGGCCGAGGCCGGTGCCACCGGTGGCCCGTGAGCGGGCCGGGTCGACGCGGTAGAAGCGTTCGAAGACCCGCTCGCGGTCCTTCTCCGAGATGCCGATGCCCTGGTCGGTCACCGCTATCTCGATCTGGTCCCCGCCGGGTACGGCAAGCCGCCTGGCGGCGATGCCCACTCGGGTCCGGGCGGGGCTGTAGTTGACGGCGTTCTCGACGAGGTTGCCGAGTGCCGCGGCGAGCTGGCCGCGGTTGCCCCAGATGCGGAGCTCCGCGGTGCCGCCCGCTGCCATGGTGATCTGCTTCGAGCCGGCCTGCTGGCGGCAGCGGTCGATGGCCTCGGCCACCAGCTCGTCGACCCGGACCGGCTCGGCGTCCTCCAGCGGGTCGTCGTTCTGCACCCGTGAGAGGTCGATGATCTCCTGTACGAGGTTGGTCAGCCGGGTCGCCTCTATCTGCATCCGCCCCGCGAACCGTTCCACCGCCTCCGGGTCGTCGGAGGCGTCCATCACGGCCTCGGAGAGCAGCGAGAGCGCGCCGACCGGGGTCTTGAGCTCATGGCTGACGTTGGCGACGAAGTCGCGTCGTACCGCTTCTATGCGGCGGGCCTCGGTGAGGTCCTCCACCAGCAGCAGCACCAGCCGGGAGCCCAGCGGGGCGACCCGGGCGGAGACCGCGAGGGCCTCGCCCCGGCCCGTACCGCGCCGGGGCAGGTCCAGTTCGACCTGCCGTATCTCACCGTCGCGGCGGGTGTCCCTGGCCATGTTCAGCATCGCCTCGACGGCGAGCCGACCGCCCCTGACCAGTCCCAGCGCATAGGCGGCGGAGCTGGCCTTGACCACGCTGTCGCTCTCGTCGAGGACGACCGCGGAGGAACTGAGAACGGACAGGACCGTGTCCACCCCGGGGGGCAGGGGCGCGTTGCTGTCGGGCCGCAGGGAGGTTCGCGTCGGCTTCTTCTGGTCGCGCTCGCTCCAGCGGAACGCCAGCATGGCGATCACGCCGGTACAAGCACCGCCGATCGCCGCAGCTGCGGCGACTGCCGCGTTCACGTCCATACCGTCAAGGTTATGCGGGTCCCTGAGGACTCTCCCAGCCATCCGAGTGCGTATCCGAACACTCGTCGCCCAGAGTTCACCGAGGGGCAAGGGTTGGTTCATTTGGTCGGCCGGAAGGCGACGCGTACACCGCCCAGGGTGGCAGCGTGGGGCTCACAGCCTGCCCCGGCATTGCACACAGGACTGGAGAGGGACTTCCATGCGTGACGCCTACCACGAGGAACTCGACTCGATCGGCGAGGGACTGGTCGAGATGGCCCGGCTCGTCGGGTCGGCGATCGGCCGGGCGACGACGTCCATGCTCGATGCCGATCTCAAGCTCGCGGAGAGCGTGATCGCCGCGGACCAGAAGGTCGACGACCTCCAGCACGACCTGGAGGCGCGGGCCATCGCCCTGCTCGCACGTCAGCAGCCCGTGGCGACGGATCTGCGGATCGTGGTCACCTCGCTGCGGATGAGCGCCGACCTGGAGCGCTCGGGCGACCTCGCCCAGCACGTCGCCAAGCTGGCCCGGCTGCGGTTCCCGGAATCGGCGGTGCCGCACGACCTGCACGCCACCATCCTGGAGATGGGCCAGCTGGCACAGCGCCTGATGGCCAAGGCCGCCGAGGTGATCATCACCAAGGACGTCGACCTGGCGCTCCAGCTGGAGCAGGACGACGACGAGATGGACCTGCTGCACCGCACGCTGTTCCAGCATCTGATGGACGACCGCTGGAAGCACGGCATCGAGACGGCCGTCGACGTGACGCTGCTCGGCCGCTACTACGAGCGCTTCGCCGACCACGCGGTATCGGTCGCCAAGCGTGTGGTCTACCTGGTGACCGGCGAGCACGCCGACGAGATCCAGCAGCCGGCGCCGGTGGAGGGCGCGTAGCCGGAAGGCCGGATGCCACGGGCCCGGGGGTCCCGGGCCCGTGGGGGCGTGCGCGGTCGCACGGGGGGTCGTACATGTGTCTCTGCGCGCGTGCGCTGTTGATGCGCCCGCCCGAGTGGGCATGCAATGGGGTGGGGCGGCACGACTTGTCCGTACGCCCCGGTCGTACGCGCGTCGCAGTGGCGTACGGCCCTGTCGTATGTCCTGAGGAGGAACCATGGCCGATTCCCCCACGACCGATCCCCAGCAGGAGGCGCCCGCCGACGTGGTGCACCTGACCGTTCTCGGCGCCTGCGGCTGCGGCTCCGGCTGCGGGTGCGGGTGCCAGTCCGGGGCCCCGTGCCAGTGCGGTGGCTGCTGCGGCTGACCGGTCGGCCGGTACGGAGCCGGAAGGGCGCCCCGCGCGGGATCTGCTGTGACGTTCCGCGCGGGGCGTCCTCGTGCGGGCGCGGTGCAGGGGCGCGGCGTATCGCAGGAAGTGCTCGCCGACTGCGGCGGAGCCGGCGAGGACGAGCGTGTCGACGCCCGCCGGCCTCTCAGCCCATCGGCTCGACGGAAGGCTCGGCCCCGATGCTTCCGGTGCCGGCGTCGCGGCCGGTTCCGGAGCTCGCTTCGCGGCCGGCTCCCGAACCGGCCGAAGAGCTGCCGCTCTCCGCCACCCGGCTGCCGCCCCCGTCCTCCCCCGGCAGATTCCGCATCAGCAGCCAGTATCCGAGCGCGGCCCCGGTCCCGAGGACTGCGCACGCCCCCCAGAGCCACTGCGCCCCGAACCGGTCGATCACCGCACCCGACATCAACGGGGCGACCAGCGCGGCGGCCGACCAGGACATCGTGTACATCCCCTGGTAGCGGCCCCGGCCGCGGGCGGGCGAGAGCCGGACCACCAGGCTGCTCTGGATGGGCGAGTTGACGATCTCGGCGACCGTCCAGACGCAGATGGTCAGCGCGTACACGGCGACCGACCCGGCGAAGGCGGTGAGCCCGAATCCGTACCCCGCCAGCAGCGACGACACGATGAGCAGCCGACGCGGATCGCGGTGCTGGATGAAGCGGGTGACGGGGATCTGGAGCGCCACGATCAGCACACCGTTGACGGCGACCGCGGTACCGAAGTCGGAGCTGGAGAACCCGTCCGCCCCCATGGCAACCGGCAGCCCCACATACCCCTGCTGGAAGATCAGGGCGATGACGAAGGAGAGCCCCACGACGCTCATGAACCGCCCGTCGCGCAGCACGGTGGAGAGCCGGACCTCGTCCGAGCCGCCCACCGCGCGCTCGGGCACCGCTGCCTTCTCGGGCCTCGACTCGGGCACCTTCAGGAAGACGACGAGGGCGCAGCCGAGGGTCATCGCGGCCTCGCCGAGGAACCCGGCGAGATAGCTGTACTCGGCGACGAACCCGGCCCCGGCGGAGGAGACGGCGAAGCCGAGGTTGATCGCCCAGTAGTTGAGCGAGAAGGCCCGTACCCGGTCCTCGGGCCGGACGATGTCGGCCATCATCGCCTGCACGGCGGGCCGCGAGGCGTTGCTGGCCATACCGACGACGAAGGCGACGGCCGCGATGGCCACCGGATGGACCATGAACCCGAGGACGGCCACCGACGCGGCTGTGGAGCTCTGCGCGATGAGCATGGTGGGCCGACGCCCCAGCCGGTCGGTCATCACCCCCGCCCCGAGCGAGGAGACGACCCCGCCGAGCCCGTGCAGCGCGGCGACCAGACCGGCGTACGAGGCGGAGTAGCCCCGGTCCAGGGTCAGGTAGAGCGCCATGAACGTGGCGACGAACCCACCGAGGCGGTTGACCAGCGTGCTCGTCCACAGCCACCAGAACTCCCTGGGGAGACCGGACACGGACTCGCGTGCGGCCCGTCTGAGACCGGCGACAGACATACGGGATCCCCCCAGGGAAGTGCGGAACGAACATCATCGGTAACAGGCCCGATGGTCATGCGAACATTACGAATCCCGGATTCCGGTCCGCCAGTCAATTGACGCCGCTCGTCAATCGTCCCGGCTCCGGGCCCGTCACACACCCCTCACCCGCCCCTCCCGTGCGCCGCCTGTCCGCCCTGTGACCGGGCCGCGCAGCGCCCGTACGGCTTCGATTACGCTCGGACCCATGGCCGACGCACCGTACAAGCTGATCCTCCTCCGCCACGGCGAGAGCGAATGGAACGCGAAGAACCTGTTCACCGGTTGGGTGGACGTCAACCTCACCGAGAAGGGCGAGAAGGAGGCAGTCCGCGGCGGTGAGCTGCTCAAGGACGCCGGTCTGCTCCCCGATGTCCTGCACACCTCCCTCCAGAAGCGCGCCATCCGCACCGCGCAGCTCGCGCTGGAAGCCGCGGACCGCCACTGGATTCCCGTCCACCGCTCCTGGCGGCTGAACGAGCGCCACTACGGCGCCCTGCAGGGCAAGGACAAGGCACAGACGCTCGCCGAGTTCGGCGAGGAGCAGTTCATGCTGTGGCGCCGCTCGTACGACACCCCGCCGCCCGCCCTGGAGGACGGCACCGAGTTCTCGCAGAGCGACGACCCGCGCTACGCGACGATCCCGCCGGAGCTGCGCCCGCGCACCGAGTGCCTCAAGGACGTCGTCGTCCGGATGCTGCCGTACTGGTACGACGGCATCGTCCCGGACCTCCTGGCCGGCCGCACGGTCCTGGTCGCCGCCCACGGCAACAGCCTCCGCGCCCTGGTCAAGCACCTCGACGGCATCTCCGACGCCGACATCGCGGGCCTGAACATCCCGACCGGCATCCCGCTCTCCTACGAGCTGGACGCCGACTTCCGCCCGATCAAGCCGGGCGGCACCTACCTCGACCCGGACGCGGCGAAGGCCGCGATCGAGGCCGTGAAGAACCAGGGCAAGAAGTAGTCGCCGAAGTTTGACAGGCCCCCTGCCTGCGGATTCCTCCGCGGGCAGGGGGCCTGTCGCTGTGCTGGGACCGCGCCTGGACCATCAGGGTTGTCGCGGTGCTCCGCACGTGGCAGCCGTCAGGTAAGCACCTCGGCAGCCGCCGCGACAGGCGGTCGGACCCCGGTCAACTCCTCCGCACGGGCCAGGAGATGTGGGGCGAGCTCGGTGTAGAAGCCTCGCGTCACGGCTTGCAGCATCTCGGCGAGTGCCGCCAGCTCACCGATGCGACCGGCGGGGGTATCGAGTACATCTGCGAACTGCGTGCGGATGCGTATGGCCACGAGCGGTACCCGGAGGCTGTACGCGTGGAGAAGATCTGTGGGCTTGTGCCCTCGTACGCCACGCCTACGTGGACATGTCCGAGCAGCACTACCGCCAAGCGGCACAGCTGCTTGGCGCAGCCAAGAGACTCGCAGGCAGGGGTGACAATGACCTCTCGACCCGTCATTGGGTCGCGTCGGTCCAGGCCGAGGCGTACGCCGGTCTTGGCGACCTGGCCGCGTGCGAAAGGGCGATGGACCAGGCCGAGGCCGTCCGGGACCTCACCGCGGACAGCGTCAACGGCGGATGGCTCCGGTTCGACGGCGCGCGTCTGACAGAGGAGCGTGGAGCGCGCTACCTGCAGCTTGGCCGCCTCGACGCGGCGGAGGAAGCTCTGGAGGGTGCTCTGGAACAGACGGCTCTCGCCTCCGGACAGTCGTACCGGCGACGTGGTGCAGTGCTGACCGGTCTGGCAGCCATCGGCGCAAAGCGGAGGGATCCCGAGCAGGTCGTTGCGTACGGCCTGGAAGCCATCGGCCTGGCCCGAGCCTCATCGTCCGGATATATCGCCCGTAGACTCCAAGCCCTGTGCGACGAGTTCGGTCCCTTGAGCCGCGACCACCGCGTGGCGGAGCTGGGGGCGGAGATCGCCACACTGAGCACGCCGTGACGAGAGGGGTTGGCATGTCGCAGACCGAAGGTGCACGACTGTTCAGGGAGTCCTGGATCGCAGGAGTGCGCCGGCACTTCCCCGGGGAGCCCAAGGCCGGCTACGTCACCCCGTGGGACGACACCCCGCAGTGGGAGCGTGCGGCCGCAGGAGCCGTCCACGACCAGGTCCGCCAGTTCATCGAGATCAGTGGCGGGCACGCGTCCAGGCTGTCCCGCGAGCAGAAGAGCCGGTTTGTCGCGACCTGCTGGACAGCTCAGATGTTCAAGCACTTCGACGACCCGAAGCCCGGCTACGTGGCCGACTGGTCCGACCTTCCGTCCTGGCAGCAGGAGACCGACGCCGACATCTTCGAGGCCATCGAGAAGGCATAGACCCCAACTCGGATGACCGAGACCTTCCAGCCCTGCAATCTCTGATGAGACTGCAGGGCTTCCTTGTATCAGCACCACCATCCCCATACGTGGCGAGCCCTGCCCTCCGCATGGCCGTACGCCGCGGCTCCGGCAAGGGCCCGGCTCTGGCCGTGAAATATCGACGAGCCGTCACCGCTGTCGCAGAGTCAGCCTGTCCGGATGGACGGAACCTCGATCACCACCGGACTCACGTGCAGCGCAGCGCAGTTGGTGCCATGTCGAGATGAATGGGAAAGCGTCCCGCGTCCGTACTGGCCGGCGCCGTGAGCAGGAGGCGGTATGTGGCCAGAGGCGTGCCGGGCGGTTATCGCATCTGGGACAACAGGGGAGGCCGTTGGTGGGGCGACCACTATGAGCTCTGCCCCGATGACCTCCTTACCGAACTGAACGGCGGCGCGGACCGGGGCAGGATCGCCACCCTCCTCAAGCGGTACAGGTCACTGAAGCGTTAGCCACGGGTCGTGGCCCACGCGCTGTCGGCCCTGCCGCGTTTCCGGCACCCCGCCGCCCTCACGCCTCCTCATGCCCCGGGAGCCCCGGGCACCTCCGGCGGCCCGAACCGGTCCTTCTCCCCGTCCAGGGCCGACCCGATGCGCGCCGCCAGCGTGTCCCACGGGCGGCAAGCGACCACCGGCAGAGCGTGCAGGCGGGCCTGGTCGCCGAGCCACCGCGAGTACGCCGCGCTGACCCGGGCCCGATGCGTCTGCTCCCCGCACTCGGGCTCCCGCGCCGCGTAGTTGGCGGTGATCCGGTCCGGGTCCTCCTCGTGGAGGAACACCGCCCGCACTCGGCGACCGGCCGTCCGCCCCTCGCGGATCGCTTCCGCGGCCGCCGCCGGGGTGAGGTAGTCGCCCTCGACCAGGGCGGGCACATCGACGGTCAGGCGGTTGCGTACGACGCCGAGCACCGCGGGCTCCAGGGCCCGAGCGGTGGCGATCTGAAGGTTCAGCACGTGCTCGACGGTCAGCAGTTCGGTGTCGGGAATGTCGTCGAAGTGGTGGACGGCGGGATGGTGTTCGGCCGTCGTCATGGCTTCGACGGCCCCGACCACGTCGTCGAACTCGACCACGAATCCTCTCGCCTCATCCGCGAGTTGGGCGGCGACCCGGCTCTTACCGACACCGGACGCTCCACCGATCAGCAATATGTCCCACGATGTACCTGTCACGGGGCGAACGTATCGCGCGGGTTCCTCGTCCGTCGCGGGCCCTGGCGCTAACGTGACCCAAGTACCGGACCGTACAAGGACGGAGTCGACCTGACGGGCCGTACGGAGAGCAAGGAGAGCGGGGAGAGCAACCATGGGCGAGCCCCTGAAGACCTACGTCGGCGGCGCCGAAGTCGACGTGCCCAACAGCATTCCGGACATCCGGGCCACCCTGCCCGAGGAGAGACGCGAGGAGTTCGACCGCGCCATCAACGACGCCGGTGTCAGCGAGATCCAGGCGGTCATGCGGCACTGGATGCTGGAGGCCGTACCCGATCCGGAGGCCGAGAAGATCCTGGACCGGCTGGCTCAGGACGAGGCCGAAAGGCGGACGGTCGCTTGAGCTTCCGTATCTCCTACGCCCCGCCCGCCGACGACTCCCTGGCCAAGATGCCCGACGGCGAGACCTTCCGGAACGAGATGGCCCGCACCCTGGGTCTGGACCCGTACGGGCACGGGTCGTCGGCCGTCAAGAGCGAGCGCGACCGCCGCGAGGCGACGGTCGCCGGGGCGATCGTGCTCTATTACGTCTCCGGGTCCGTCCTGATCGTCACCGTGGTGAGGCTCGTCCCGCTGCCCTGAGCCGGTACTGGCCCGACTCTGGGCCGTGTCTCGAAAGTGGATCTCGGACATCACGGGCCGGGAAGGTCGCGCGGCGGGTTCACCACCAAGCTCCACCTGGCAGTTGAGCAGAGTCAGAAGCCCATGTCGATCGTGGTGACGGCAGGGCAGCGTGGAGACTCGCCGCAGTTCGAACCCGTGCTGGAGAAGGTCCGCGTGCCCCGCACCCGATCGGGCCGGCCACGCGTCCGCCCCGATCGGGTGCGTGCTGACAAGGCGTATGCCTCCCGCAGAAGTCGCGCCTATCTGCGCCGCCGCGGGATCCGCTGCACCATCCCGGACAAGGCCGACCAAGCGCGCAACCGCCACAAGCGCGGCTCCTGCGGCGGCCGGCCACCGCTTTCGGCCCGGCCGACTACCGCGAGCGCCATGCGGTCGAGCGCGGGATCAACCGACTTAAAAGGCACAGGGCAGTGGCCACGAGGTACGACAAACTCTCCGTCCGCTACGAGGCGACTGCGCTGGTCGCAGCCGTGAACGAGTGGCTGTGACCAGCACCGTCGCAACGGCCCTCAGACGACATCGAATTCGTTGCCCTCGGGGTCCTGCATAGCGGCGGCGTAGAGCCCCATGTCCGGCTCATCCTTGATCCGCAGCACGGTGGCACCAGCTTTGACCAGCCGTTCCACCGTAGCTTTGACCCGCTGCGTGCGGACGTCCAGTGGGACGTCCCGGCCCCCACCGACCTTCAGGTCGAAGTGCCACCGGTTCTTGGCGACCTTCGGCTCCGGAACCTGCTGGAACCACATCCTCGGCCCACGTCCCGCGGGATCGATGATCGACTCCGGAATATCCCCGGCACCGGCCGGCAACTCTGCCTCGGGCACCCCCACCGCCGCCCAGTAAGCACGCCACGTGGCGTGCCCGCCCGGCGGAGGCTCAGGCACATACCCCAAGGCCTCGGCCCAGAAAGTCACCATTCTCTGCGGATCGGAACAGTCGATCGTCAGCTGCACTGTCATCTCCATGCTCGGAGCATCCCAGGCAGGACTGACAGACGATCCACTTTCGAAACAGGCCCCAGTGCTGCGACCGGAAAGGTTCACCGACTCGCGACGCGCGGCACGGCACCTCGCCTCGCCGCGTTGTCGCATCACCCGAAGTACGTCCAGTACGAGGGCGATCCTCCGCCCGCGATGCACCGCACCGGACGCCGCGAGCTTCCCGGCAACCCTTCCGGCCACAGCACCAGTGCCGTGACCGGCAATGTTCGCCCCGTGAGGAGTGTCGTCCAGTGCGTGCGATCGCAAGGCGGCCGGAAGTCCTTGTAGCGGAGCTACCAGGACTTCTGGCCAACGCCGCGAGCGTGCGTGCTGGGCGGCGCGACGGGGCAAAACCTGCCGGGAGAGGCACTAGGAACCGGTCGGGACTTCGATGATCCGGCCGTCCTTGTCCACGCTGTGGGTCCGCCAGTACACGTCCCACTTGTCGTCCACGTGCTCGGGGACCTTGCCCTTCGGGTACCGGACGTACCCCTTCGGCGGGTCCTCGCCGTCGGACACGCAGGCCGATCCGGTGCCCCCGATCGTCATGACCGGGTACTCGCCGCCGCTGCAGCTCGCGTCCTGCATCGAGCAGCCCGTGGTCAGCGCCGCAACGCTCGCGGCGGCCAGGGCGAGCCCGGCTGCGGAACGGCTCAGGCGGCGCCCGCCCCTCGCGGACGCCACCCGGCCGAGTCGGCTGATCCCATACATGTTCGCTCCTCGCTGCTGACTGGTACTACCAGCCTGCCCGGAGCGCGAAACACCGGTCGTGAGTACGAGTACTCACGATCGGGACGTCAGGTACTCGTCCCCCCCGCCCCCGGTCCGAAGCCTCAGGCCAGCTTCGCGGCCTGCGCCTCGACCACCGCGGTCGGCAGCTCGAAGTCTCCGCCACCACCCATCGCGGCCAGGTTCATCGAGGAGAACGAGGCGAACGACGGGCCCTGGCGCAGGGCCACGAGCTTCAACTGGACCTTCTCCCCGTCCTGTTCCAGCTGGACCGTCCAGGCGGCCGCGTCCTCGCCGCCCTCGACCTTCTCCTCGGTGATCTTGCTGACCTTCTGCTTCTCGCCGGCCGCAGTGAAGTCGAACCCGCCCGCGCACTCGGTGGCGGCGGTGCGCAGCGCGGCGACCGATTCCTCCGCGCCCTTGCCGTCGTACGAACCGAGGGCGAGCTGCGTCGTCGTGATGTCGAACGCCGCCTTGAACGCCCCCTCGGCGTCCGTGCCCTGCTTGTCCATGCTGCCCTTCTTGGGCTCGCTGACCACCGTCCGCTTGGTGAACGCGCCCGGCTCACCCACCTGCGCACCCATCAGCGCGTCGGCCAGCGGAGCACAGACCTCCTTCGCGACCTTGATGTCGTCGACGGAGACCACATCCTTGGCCGCGGCCTTGGAGATCTTGTGCCCCTTGACGTCGCCCTGGGCCAGCGCGGCCTTCTCCAGCTCGGCGGCGGTCAGCGCCTTGGCGGCCGGCTTCGCGGCGGAGTCCTTGCCCTTGGCGTCCGCACCCTTGTCACCGGACCCGGAGTCCGAGCCGCCGCCGCAGGCGGTGGCGAGCAGGGCCAGGCACACCGTGCTGGCGGCAACGGCGGTACGGCGTATGACGGTGGGTCGCATGGTCCGGGGATCCGTCTCTCTGAGCTGATTCTTCGGGTTTTGCTCACTCTATGAGCGGGAGTTGGTTTGATGATCAATCAAAGGGGGGACGGGATGCGATCGTGACGGCGCCGTGATCATCCCGTGAAGGCGCCCCGGGCCGCCGCGGTCTCCACCGGACCGCAACACAGAGGGGCAATTCCGTACATGCTGCCAGATGACACAACATCGGCCGTGCTCAGCTCAGTTGGCGTGACCGCGGACCGGATAGCCGCACGGGTGCCCCTCAGCGGAGGCACGTTCAATGCCGTCACTCGTGTGACTCTCACCGACGGCGACGACTGGGTGGTGAAGACTCCACCGCCCGCGACGGCCGGAACCCTGATGAGTTACGAGCGCGATCTCCTGGTCAACGAGGTCGAGTTCTACACCCGGGCGGCCGGGTCGACGGTCATCCCCCGCGTCCTGCACAGCGAGCTCGACCCGAACGCCCCGACCGGCCCGTACGTGATCATGTCGGCCTGTCCGGGCCGGCCCTGGAACGAGTTCGCTCCCGACGCCCTGTCCGCCGCGGAAGGACGCCGGCTCCGCCGCGACCTGGGGCGGATCGTCGCCCGGCTGCACTCCGTCACCGGGTCCGGCGGCTTCGGCTATCCGGGACGGGCCGTGGGCCCGCTCGCCCCGACCTGGCGACAGGCGTTCACCGCCATGACCGATGCCGTCCTCGCCGACGCGGACACCTATCGCGCCCGGCTGCCGCGCCCGACGGCCGCTGTCCGCGCGCTGCTCGCCGCCGCGTCGCCCGTGCTCGACGACGTCACCCGGCCCGCCCTGGTCCACTTCGACCTGTGGCAGGGCAACCTTCTCGTCGACGGGGAACCCGGCGCGCGCGCCATCGGCGGAGTCATCGACGGGGAGCGGATGTTCTGGGGCGACCCGGTCGCCGACTTCGTGTCGCTCGCGCTGTTCGGGAACGTGGAGGAGGACGCGGACTTCCTCGCCGGGTACGCGGAGGGCGACGGGCGCGGCATCGCGTTCGACGCGTCCGTGCGGCTGCGACTGGCGCTCTACCGCTGCTACCTCTACCTGATCATGCTGGTGGAGACCGTCCCGCGCCGCGCGTCCCGGGAGGACCGGGAGTGGGCGTGGACCGCGGTCGCACCGCAGCTCGAATCGGCCCTGGCGGACGTGGAGTCGGCGCTGCGCACCGGGGACTGAACGCAGCGCCCGCCGCCCTTCGTCCTCAGCGGTCCGAGGCCCGCTGGGCCTCGTACAGATTGGGCGGCCAGACCGCTGCCGGTGTGCCGTACGCCTCCAGCCGGGTGTGCAGATCTCCGGTGAAGTCCGGGACGTCGATCTGGTCGAACTCCGTCACCTCGCTGACGCCGACCGTCGCGCTGTACGGGGCGAGCCCGTCGATCCGCATCAGGCCGGCCCGCCCGTTGGTGACCCGGATGTTCCAGTGCGTGAACCGGGCGCCGAAGAGCGGTCCCGCGCTCGCGTCGCCGCCGTGGCGCCCGTTGTTGTCGACGGTGATGTCGGTACGGACGTTGGCGAACGGCATGCCGCGGTGGGAGTCGAACGTCCCCATCTCCATCACCCCGCGCGACCAGACGTTGTAGCTGGACAGGCCCTCGACGTTGATGCCGTGCAGCTGGGTTCCGGCGGGAGCCGGTACGGTGCGCCGCTCGATCGTGAAGTCCTCGATGAGGTTGTCGTGCGAACCCTCGCGGCAGTAGTACGGGTGGTGCGAGCCACGCCCTCCGACCCGCGTGCGGCGCAGGGTGCAGGCGGACGCGCCGATCAGCCCGAAACCGTTGTCGACATGGCGGACGGTGACGTCGTCGGCCCAGCAGTCGTACGCGCACTGGAACGCGACCCCGTTGTACCCCTTGTCGAGCAGATGCTGCGACTGCGGGGTCTCGACCACTTCGAGTGTGAGGCCCTCGACTCCGGAGCCGGTGAGCGGGGCGACGAGCGTGGTCAGCCGTGGATCCCACTCGGGGCGGACATCGAGCGGAAGCGGGCGCTCCAGCGTGACCCGGTGTCCGTGCACGGAGGTGACGAGGACCGGCCACTCGTAGGGGACGTACGACGTCAGCTTGGTCTTGTCGTCCCAGTAGTACGCCTCGGGGCCGGGGCCGCCGCCCGCCATGTGCTCCAGGAGCGTGTGGCCGGCGTCGTCGGCGAGACGGAGCAGGACGAGTCCCCCGCGCTTCAGCTTCGACGTGTCGTGGACGGTGATCGCACGGTCGCCCCGGCGGGCGGGGGCGACGGTGGTCAGGGTCCGCCACTCGTCGCGCCGGTTGCCGGTCCAGCCCTCGAAGGGCCAGGCCCCGGCCCTGATCGCTTCGGTGAGGGAGCTCCAACGTTCCTTCGGGCAGAGCCAGATGAGGCCGCCCGCCCAGGACCAACTGGACTTGTCGCCGCCGTAGCGGCTGCCGTACACGCCGATCAGTTCGGTGAGGTTCTTGGTCGCGTACAGCGTGGTCCGTCCGCTTCCCGCACCGCGGACCACCACGTCGCTGTGGCCGATCCGGATGATGTCGTCGATGCGGTACGTGCCGGCGGGGATGAGCACCGTGCCGCCGCCGCGCTCTCCGGCAGCGGCGATGGCACGGTTGATCGCGGGGGCGGCGTCGGCCGAGCTGTCCGGCTTCGCGCCGTAGTCCAGGACATCGGCGACGAAGCCGCGCCCCTTGCGGCGGGGCAGCTCGGAACCGCCGCGGTAGCCGGCGCGGCCGACGAACGGGACCTGGGGGTGGGTGAAGGGGGCGGCGGCGAACTCCCGCCAGAGCGGGGTGGCGCGCGGGCCGGCCGCGGTGGCCCCCCGGCTCATGGCGGTCGTCCGCCCCGTACCGGACGTGGTGTCGCGGGTGGCGGCGGACGCCGTACCGCCACCGATGACGCCGCCGACCGCCGCCGCGACGGCCACGGCGCTGCCGAGCAGCCCCCGTCTGCTGATGTTCCCCATGGTCGCCATGAATCCGCCACCTTTCATGCATGTGAACAACATTCATATCTGCGTCGGCGGTGAGCATGTCACGGCACCCCGGCGCGGCGAAAGAGGCGTGCGCCGGGGAAATCTTCGGCAGGGAACCGGACCGAGGACGCCCACAGGGGGGCGGCGAACGACGCCGACGGAGAACGTCAACAGAGGACGTCGGCCCGGTCCGGTCGTTCCGGTCGGCCGGTACGGTCGGCCGACCGAGCCACTGCGGCGGACCGTTCGGCCGGGCCGGTCGAGCCGCCCACGAAGGTCAGCGGGTCAGCGTTCGGAGCGCTGGGTCAGATGTGTGAACGCGTCCAGGTTCCGAGTGGACTCGCCGCGCGACACCCGCCACGCGTACTCCTTGCGGATCGCGCTCGCGAAGCCCAGCTCCAGCAGGGTGTTGAACGAGCCGTCGGCCGCCTCCAGGACCGTACCGAGCAGCCGGTCCAGCTCCCGCGGGGTGACCACGGAGAGCGGCAGCTTGCCGACCAGGTAGATGTCGCCCAGCTGGTCGATCGCGTAACTCACGCCGAAGAGACGGAGGTTGCGCTCCAGAAGCCAGCGATGGACCGCCGCGTCGTTCTCGTCCGGGTGGCGGACGACGAAGGCGTTGAGGGAGAGCGAGTGCTTGCCGACCCGTAGCGAGCAGGTGGTGGACAGCTTCCGTGTGCCGGGGAGCTTGACGACGTAGCTGCCGGACTCGGGGCTCTCCCATTCGAGCCCGGCGTCCTTCAGGGTCGCCTCGATGATCTGCGCGACCTGCGCGACCTGCGTCGTCACCGCTCGATCGGGTACGTCAGCCATGGTGCGAGCGTACGCGACGGCGATGTTCCTGCACCGCTGCCGTGTACACGTCGGCGGTCGCGGAGGCGGCGGTGTCCCAGCCGAAGCCCTGGGCGTGCGCGGCGGCGGCGGTCCCCATCCGGGCGACCAGTTCCGGCGCTTCGGCGAACCGGGCCAGTGCCCGCGCGTACGCCTGTGGGTCGTGCCCGGGTATCAGAAAGCCGCTGACCCCGTCCCGCACCGCCACCGGAAGGCCGCCCACGGCCGCCGCGACGACGGGGGTGCCCGCCGCCTGGGCCTCGATGGCGACCAGACCGAAGGACTCGCTGTACGAGGGCATGACCAGCACGGAAGCGGCGCGGAACCAGTCGGCGAGCCGGTCCTGCCCGACCGGCGGCTGGAACCGTACGACATCGGCGATGCCCAGCCGTGCCGCCAGCTTCTGCAGCCCCTCCGGCTTGGCGAGCCCGCTGCCGCTCGGTCCGCCGACGACCGGTACGACCATACGGGTGCGCAGCGAGGGGTCATGGTCCAGCAGGGCGGCGACGGCGCGCAGCAGCACGTCCGGGGCCTTCAGCGGCTGGATGCGGCCCGCGAAGAGCGGGATCAGGGCGTCCTGCGGCAGTCCGAGGCGCGCTCGGGCCGCGGCGCGCCCGTCGGCGGGGCGGAAGCGATCGAGGTTGACCCCGGGGTGGACGACGGCGACGGACCCGGGATCGGCGTCGTAGAAGCGGACGAGCTCGTCCGCCTCCTCGGCGGTGTTCGCGATCAGCCGGTCCGCCGCGCTGACGATCTGGGTCTCGCCGATGACGCGGGCGGCGGGCTCGGGGGTGTCGCCCTCCGCGAGCGACGCGTTCTTCACCTTCGCCATGGTGTGCATGGCGTGGACGAGCGGGACGCCCCAGCGCTGGGTGGCGAGCCAGCCGACGTGGCCGGAGAGCCAGTAGTGGGAGTGGACCAGGTCGTAGTAGCCGGGGCGCTGGCCGGCCCACGCCTGCATGACGCCGTGCGTGAAGGCGCAGAGCTGGGCGGGCAGCTCCTCCTTGGCCAGGCCTTCGTACGGCCCCGCGTCGACGTGGCGGACCAGGACGCCGGGCGCCAGGTCGACCGCCGGGGGCAGCCCGCCGGTGGTGGACCGGGTGAAGATCTCGACCTCGATGTTGATCGCGGCGAGGCGCTTGGCCAGCTCCACGATGTAGACGTTCATGCCGCCCGCGTCACCCGTGCCCGGCTGGTGCAACGGAGAGGTGTGCACCGAGAGCATCGCGATGCGACGGGGTCTGCGGTGGCCGCCGGGGAAGGCTGCGGGGAACCTGAGACGCGGCGCGACACGGCTGCTGCCGAGCCGGGAGACGTACTGACTCACGTCGTCCGGTCCTCCTCACTCAGGGCATGACAGCGAAGGGACTGGAGCCCCTTTCGAGGGCTGCAACAGCGGAACCTCTCCTTTCATTTCCGCTTTACCAAATCATTACGGCGCGTGGGCCGTACGCCCGGCCGGCGCCCCGGCCCGGCACCCGCGCCGTCCCGGCACCCCACGGGATCGTTACGCTCGCTTGCATGCGCCCCATCGGCACCCCGACCCGCGGGACCACCAACCCGAACCGGCTCCGCCGCATGGACCGCTGGATCGCCGCCACCCACGGCCCGGCCCTGCGCCGCGCCGCCGCCCCCGTGGCCGTCGACCTCGGGTACGGCGCCGCCCCCTGGACGGCCGTCGAGCTGCTGCAGCGCCTGCGCACCGCCGAGCCGCGCACCACCGTGGTCGGCATCGAGATCGACCCGGAGCGGGTCGCGGCGGCGAAACCGTACGAACGCGAGGGCCTCACCTTCCTGCACGGCGGCTTCGAGATCCCGCTCCCCGAGCGCCCCGACCTCATCAGGGCGGCGAACGTGCTGCGCCAGTACGACGAGGGCGAGGTCGCCGCGGTCTGGGCACGGCTGTGCGCACGCCTCGCGCCGGGCGGGCTACTGGTGGAGGGCACCTGCGACGAGATCGGGCGACGGCACGTATGGGTGGCGCTCGGTCCCGAGGGCCCGCGCACGGTGACCTTCGCGACCCGGCTCGGCTCCCTGGACCGCCCCTCCGACCTCGCGGAACGCCTGCCCAAGGCGCTGATCCACCGCAACGTGCCGGGCGAACCGGTCCACGCGTTCCTCCGGGACTTCGACCGGGCCTGGGCCGCGGCCGCCCCGTACGCCTCGCTGGGCGCCCGGCAGCGCTGGATCACGGCGGTGCGGGCGCTGTCGGGCGACTGGCCGCTGACCGACGGGGTACGTCGGTGGCGCCAGGGCGAGGTCACGGTGAAGTGGGCCGCGCTCCGGCCCGACCGGCAGCCCGACACGCGCTGACAGCCCCGGCGGACCCACGCCCGGGGAGGCGGACGGGAACGCGGGCGGCGCATCGTTCGTCCTGAGATGGGGAGCGGTCCCCGGGACGCGGGGAGCGCTCCGGGGCGCAGACCGACCTCCGTGACCGTCAGGACAGCGCCTGTGCGCCTCTGTTGCTTTTCGGTACGGCATGGCACGATCTCGTCGACGGCGAAAAGTTACTGACGGTAAATCAGATTCATTGGATTCATTCGGAGGGGGATCTCGTGAACCGACGTCACTGTGCCGCAGCCGCGATCACTCTGGTCTGCGCACTGACCGCACTCACCGCACCGGCCCAGGCGTTCGCCGCGCCCGCACCCCCCTCCCCCTCCGTGACACAGCACCAGTCCGGGCCGAAGGCGCCGAAGAAGACCCTCGAAGAGGTGCGCGAGGAGATCGACGACCTCTACCGCAAGGCCGGGGCGGCCACCGATGCGTACAACCTCGCCGAGGAGAAGGCCAAGAAGCAGTCCGGCGAGATCGTCAGGCTGGCTCGGGCCATCGTGCAGGGGCAGGCGAAGATCGCCGAGCTCAAGGCCCAGGCGGGCGCCCAGGCCCGCGAGCAGTACCGCACCGGCGGGCTCCCGCCCGGCGCGCAGTTCATGCTCAGCGACGACCCGCAGCTGTTCCTGGACGGGGTGAACCGCGTCAGGGAGGGCCAGCAGGCCGCCCAGGGCGTCCTCGGCGAACTGACCAGGACCCAGCAGGACCTGGAGACGTACACCCAGGACGCGAGCGCCAACTGGGAGAAGCTCGAAGCCGGCCGCCTCGAACAGGCCGAGGCCAAGAAGAAGATCAACGCGCAGATCGCCGCGGCGAAGAAGCTGGAATCCCGGCTGAAGAAGGAGGAGCGGGCCCGTCTGCTGAAGCTGGAGCAGGAGGCCGAGTACAAGCTCCAGACGGCCTGGCTCAGTTCCGGTGCGCTGAAGGACATCAACCGCGAGGCGAGCGCGAGCGGGAAGAAGGCGGTGGCCTTCGCGACGGCGCAGATCGGCAAGCCGTACGTCTGGGGGGCCGAGGGCCCCAAGTCGTACGACTGCTCGGGTCTGACGTCACAGGCCTGGGCGGCGGCGGGCCGTCCCATCCCGCGCACCTCGCAGGAGCAGTGGCGGCTGCTCCGGCACATCGACATCAAGGACATGCGCCCCGGCGATCTGATCATCTACTTCAGCGACGCCAGCCACGTGGGCATGTACATCGGCGACGGCGCCATCGTCCACGCCCCCCGCCCCGGCCGGAACGTCACGCTGGCGGGTGCGGGTTCGATGCAGATCCTCGGAGTGGTCCGCCCGGACAAGTGACGCACACCTTCGAACACGCGGTCACCGGCCGCGCGGAGAGGGGCGGCCCCACCGCAGTGACCCGCGCCACCCGTCCCCACCGCCCCGCGTGACCTTTGTCATGCCCCCACACACGCCCCCGCCCCCGCTCATCCCGCCGGATCCGTGACGTGACGCGGCTTATGCCGGTGCGCAGGACGGCGGTCGCGTGCGGTACGCCATTCCGTTCCCCGGCCGCGGACCGCTATGGTCCCCGTCTGGCGGATCGTCGATCGTCGCTCCGCCGCGCCCTCGGGGGGAGGGAAGGAAACCTGAACCGATGCCCGTACCCGTACCGCAGCAGCGCGCCGTCCCCCCTGCGGAGACCTCCCATGGCACCGACCTCACCCTTCTGGTGATCGGGGACGATCCGGCGGGCACCTTCACCGTCCCCGAGCTTCCGGCCGCGGCCGGTACCCGGGTCCGTATCCGCACCGCCCGCAACCTGACCGAGGCGGGCCGCCTCCTCACGGACGACGTGGACTGCGTGCTGCTGGACCTGGCCCTGCCGACCGGCGGCGAGGCCCGCTCCACCGGAGCGGAGGAGGCCGACCGGCTCGCCGCCCTCAAGCACGTCCTGCGGATCGCCCCGCGCCATGCCGTCCTCGCCCTCACGGCGGAGGACGACGTCGAGCTGGCCGCCGAGGCGGTACGGGTCGGGGCGCAGGACTACCTCTTCCGCGGCGAACTCGACGGGCGCCTGCTCAGCCGTGCCATCCGCTACGCCGTCGAACGCAAGCGCGCCGACGTGGCACAGCACCAGCTCACCGAGTCCCGGCTGCGCGCCCAGGAGAACGCCCGCCTCGAACGCGGCCTGCTGCCCACCCCGCTGCTCGAAGGCTCCGATCTCCGCTTCGCGGCCCGCTACCGCCCCGGCCGCAGCCGCGCGCTGCTCGGCGGAGACTTCTACGACACGGTGCGCACACCCGACGGCACCGTCCACGCGATGATCGGCGACGTCTGCGGGCACGGCCCGGACGAGGCGGCGCTCGGCGTGGAACTGCGCATAGCGTGGCGGGCGTTGACCCTGGCCGGCCTCTGCGGCGACGAACTGCTCTCCACGCTCCAGCAGGTCCTGGAGCACGAGCGGCAGAGCGAGGAGATCTTCGCGACGCTGTGCACCGTCGACATCGCACCCGACGGCAGGCACGCCGGCCTCTGCCTGGCGGGCCACCCGGCCCCGCTGATCGCGCGGCACGGCCGCACCGCGTGCCTTCTCCCGTACGAGGACGGCGGCCCCGCCCTGGGCCTGCTGCCCCGTGAAGCCCTTCCCCAGGCGCTTCGAAAAGGGGATGCCGCATGGCCGCTCCGACAGGTGGAGCTCGGCGGTTCCTGGAGCCTGATGATGTACACGGACGGGCTGATCGAGGGGCGTGTGGGGCCGGACAGCACCCAGCGGCTCGGTCAGGACGGAATGGTCGCGATGATCGACCAGCAGCTGGCGGAGGGGCTCGTCGGCGAGGATCTCCTGGAGGCCGCGGTCACCCGGGTCCGCGAGCTGAACGGCGGCGAGCTGACCGACGACGTCGCGGTCCTCCTGCTCGACCGCGACCAGGAACTCATCCGGCGCGAGGACACGGACGGCGACCGGGGCGCGAGCATCCCGCACCCGCGCCCCGAATCGGTCTCACCCACGGCCCCCGCGTACGCCGCGAACGCTCAACGCCCGCCGTTGTAGGGCCCGTACGGCCCGTCACTGCTGGAGCCGCCGCGCCGGCCGCCGCCCGAGACCGCCTTCAGCGCGGGCCGTACGTCGACCAGGAAGACGATGGACGCGACCAGTCCCGCGATCTGCAGGAACAGCATCGGCACGAAGAGATTCACGGCGACGGTGATACCGAGGATGATCAGCCAGAAGGACTTCTTCTGCTTGTCCGCGGCGCGGTAGGCGTCCTCACGCGCCGTCGCGGCCATGAACAGGGCGACCACGGCCAGGACGAGCATGACCATGTAGAGCAGCCAGACGAGTGTGCTGAATCCTGTGAGCAACATGGTGTGCACCGCCTAATGAATGGATGAGCGCCTCGCGGCCAAGGTACCGGGACAACGAGCCGGGCACCCAGAAAGGTGCCCGGCTCGTCGCCCCGTACACACCCCGGCGGCGCCGAGGCCCAGAACCTCTCGTTCGGATCGTGCCGGGCCGATCCGGGCGAACGGCCCTACTTCGCGGTCGGCGGAGTGGTCTTCTTCGCGGCGGGCTTGCGCGCGGGCGCCTTCTTGGCGGACGCGGCCGGGGCCTTGCCCTCCGGCTTGACGGCCTTCGGAGCGGGCGACGGCTTGGCCGGCCCCGGCTTGGCGGTCTGCCCCGGCCTGGTGGACTGCCCCGGCCTGGCGCCCGGCTCCGTCTTCGCGGTGCCCGTGGGCCTGGACTCCTTGCGCGGCTCGACGACGACGGCGATCTCGACGATCTCGTCGGCCGTCTCACCACGCCAGTTCCGCACGGTCTGCTCACCGCGCTCGGCGACCTTCTCGTACGTCTCCCGGGCCCGGACCGCGTACTCCGCAGCCACTCCCAGACTCCGCATCGCCAGGTCCTGGGCATTCTCGCCCAGCTTCCGCAGATCGCTGTCGAACGACCCGATCACCTCGGTGACCTTGGCCTGCACGGTGGCCTGCGCCTCCTTGGCCTGCGAGGTCACCTTCTCCTGCACGGCCTTGGGGTCGGCGTTGCGCACGGCCTCGATACGCTCCGGCGCCTCGGCACGCAGCTGCTCGATCAGCGCCGGGACCTTGCGCGCCTGCTCGACGGCGAGGTCGGCCGTGCCGGCGGCGAAGTAGAGGGGGGTCGGGTCGGTGAGGGTCTTGCGCAGGTCATCGGTGATGGCCATGACTGTGGTCCTCCCGGATCATCAGACTCAATGTGAGGGTTTTGAAGGCCTTGAAGCCGGGCCGGCATCGCTGCCGCCGGCCGTGCGGTGGCCGTCGGCGCCGGGGCGACCGTCCGCTCCGGCGCCCGATCCGGACTCGCCGCCGGTCTCCGATCCGGCTTCGGCGCCGGATTCCGGTCCGGGCTCGAACCCGTTCTCCTTGCGGAAGGAGTCGTAGATCTGCAGCAGCACACTCTTCTGCCGCTCGTTTATGGACGGGTCGGCCAGAATCACCGCCCGCGTCTCCAGCTCCTCCCGCTCCCGCTCATCCAGAATCCCGGCCCGCACATACAGGGTCTCGGCGGAGATCCGCAGCGCCTTGGCGACCTGCTGCAGCACCTCGGCGCTCGGCTTGCGCAGCCCGCGCTCGATCTGGCTGAGGTAGGGATTGGACACCCCGGCGGCATCGGCGAGCTGCCGCAGCGACAGCTGCGCGTTGCGCCGCTGCTCGCGCAGATACTCACCGAGATTGCCGACGTTGAGGGATGCCATACATCAATGGTGCGCCACCCTTGCTAACTTTTGCAAGCACCTGCTTGCAAAAGTGCGCCACACCACTCGCACGGACGGGTCCGCCCACGCGCCCCGCCTGTCCGTTCCTGTCCGGCCCCAACGACTCAGCAGCGCGGCCGTCACGGACACAGCCGGACGGATCGAGGCCCTCCTGAACCCCCTGATCAGCTACTGACGATGCAGAAGGGATGCCCGGCCGGATCGGTGAGGACCCGCCACCTGTCCTGGTGAGGCTGCTGATCCGGTTTGCCCGCGCCCAGCTCCAGCAGGCGGGCCTCGGCCTCGTCCAAGTCCTCCTCGACCGTGAAGCAGATGTGCAGCTGCTGCGGAACGGTTTGATCAGGCCAGCTCGGAGCCCGGTAGTCGGCAACCCGCTGAAAGCCGATGAAGAGACCGTCCTCACGGTCGAGACCCGCGAAGTCGGCGTTCGACTTCGGGTGGGGTGCGAGGCCGGTGGCCTGCTGATAGAACGCCGCCAGAGCCGGCGGATCAGGGCAGTCGAGGGTTATCGCGCTCAGCTTCATCTGCAGGGGCATGTCACCTCCGGGTGGATGGGTGGATCTTCGCGACGCACACCGTGGGGCGGCTGCATACGGTTGAACGGGACACCGGCCGCCAACCCGTCCCACTCGCCCGTAGGCACCTGCCGCTTTTGACGCCCGACCCTCAGAGCCTGTCGGGCCGCTTGGCCATGACGACCAGCCCCGGCCCGCACGACGACGACGTCGCACCGCGTGGCGTCCGTGCGATGCTGGACCGGTGACGCTATCGGACCTGGTCCGGCTCCGCCGGGCCCGCGACCTGATGGACCGCTCCTACGCGGAACCGCTCGATGTCCCCGCGCTGGCACGCGCGTCCCACATGTCGCCCGGCCACTTCTCCCGCAGCTTCCGCGCCGCCTTCGGAGAGACGCCGTACAGCTACCTGATGACGCGCAGGATCGAGCGGGCCAAGGCCCTGCTGCGGCGCGGTGACCTGTCGGTGACGGAGGTCTGCTTCGCCGTCGGGTGCACGTCGCTGGGGTCGTTCAGCTCGCGGTTCACCGAGCTGGTGGGCGAGAGCCCGAGCTCGTACCGAGCGCGCGCGCACGAGCAGGGCGCGGGCATCCCGGCCTGCGTCGCCAAGATCCTCACGCGCCCGGTCAGGGACAAGGAACGCGACCGGACGCGGAAGGCGGAACCGGCCGGAATCGCGGAACGGACCGAGGAGGCGGAACCGGCCGGAGAGGCAGAACCGGTCAGGAACAAAGAAGCGGAGCACACGGCCCGTCCGTAGCGTGAGGTCCATGGAAATCAAGCTTTCGCAGTGCTTCGTCGCCGTCGACGACCACGCCTGCGACGCCGCCTTCGGGCACATCCAGGCCTCGGGCGCCGACGTGCTCCGGGCACCGATCGACCAGCCGTACGGGGTCCGCGACTGCGCCTTCCGCGCCCCCGCGGGCGACATGCTGCGCTTCGCCCGGCGCCGCAGCGGGTGAGCCCGGCCGGTACGTAGTGGACGTAGTGGACGTACTGCTCGAAGCCGGTCGGAACGAGCCGAGCGACACCGACAAAGACCGCGAAGGCGGTCCCGCGCAACAGATGGAGACAGGATGAGCACGGCCACGAGCACGGACCCGCAGTCGCCTGCGCAGAACATCGCCGACAGCCACGCACTGATCCGCGTGCACGGCGCGCGCGTGAACAATCTCAAGGACGTCAGCGTCGAGATACCGAAGCGCAGGCTGACGGTGTTCACCGGTGTCTCCGGCTCGGGCAAGAGCTCTCTGGTGTTCAACACGATCGCCGCGGAGTCGCAGCGGCTGATCAACGAGACCTACAGCGCCTTCGTGCAGGGATTCATGCCGACGCCGGCGCGGCCCGAGGTCGACGTGCTCGAAGGGCTGACGACGGCGATCATCGTCGACCAGCAGCGGATGGGCGCCGACCCGCGCTCCACCGTCGGCACCGCCACCGACGCCAACGCGATGCTGCGCATCCTCTTCAGCCGGCTCGGGAAGCCGCACATCGGCCCGCCCAGCGCGTACTCCTTCAACACCGCCTCGGTCCGGGCGAGCGGCGCCATCACCGTCGAGCGCGGCAACAAGAAGGCGGTGAAGGCGACCTTCAACCGCACCGGCGGCATGTGCACGCGCTGCGAGGGCCGCGGCACGGTCTCCGACATCGACCTCACCCAGCTCTACGACGACTCCAAGTCGCTCGCCGAGGGCGCGTTCACCATCCCCGGCTGGAAGTCGGACAGCTTCTGGACCGTGCGGGTCTACGCCGAGTCGGGCTTCCTCGACCCGGACAAGCCGATCCGCGAGTTCAGCGAGAAGGAGATGCGGGACTTCCTCCACCGGGAGCCGACCAAGGTGAAGGTCGAGGGCGTGAACCTCACCTACGAGGGGCTGATCCCCAAGATCCAGAAGTCGATGCTCTCCAAGGACAAGGAGGCACTGCAGCCGCACATCCGCGCGTTCGTGGAGCGGGCGGTCACCTTCACCACCTGCCCCGAGTGCGACGGCACCCGGCTCAGCGAGGGGGCCCGGTCGTCGAAGATCGGGCGGATCAGCATCGCCGACGCCTGCGCGATGGAGATCCGCGACCTGGCCGCATGGGTGCGCGGCATCGAGGAGCCTTCGGTGGCGCCGCTGCTCACCGCGCTGCAGCAGACGCTGGACTCGTTCGTGGAGATCGGCCTCGGCTACCTCGCGCTCGACCGCCCGGCGGGCACGCTGTCGGGCGGCGAGGCGCAGCGCGTCAAGATGGTCCGCCACCTCGGCTCCTCGCTCACCGATACGACGTACGTCTTCGACGAGCCCACCACGGGCCTGCACCCCCATGACATCAGCCGGATGAACAACCTGCTCCTGCGCCTGCGGGACAAGGGCAACACGGTGCTCGTCGTGGAACACAAGCCGCAGACGATCGCGATCGCCGACCATGTCGTCGACCTCGGCCCCGGCGCCGGCTCGGCGGGCGGCACCGTCTGTTTCGAGGGCACGGTCGAAGGGCTGCGAAGTGGCGGCACCGTCACCGGCCGCCACTTCGACGACCGGGCCGCCGTCAAGGAGACGGTGCGGGGGCCCTCCGGGGCGCTGGAGATCCGCGGCGCCACCTCCCACAACCTGCAAAGCGTCGACGTCGACATCCCGCTCGGGGTGCTCTGCGTGGTCACCGGTGTCGCAGGCTCCGGCAAGAGCTCGCTCGTGCACGGATCGATCCCTTCCGGCGAGGGTGTGGTCTCGGTCGACCAGGGAGCCATCAAGGGCTCCCGCCGCAGCAACCCGGCGACGTACACCGGGCTGCTCGACCCGATCCGCAAGGCGTTCGCGAAGGTCAACGGCGTGAAGCCGGCGCTGTTCAGCGCCAACTCCGAGGGCGCCTGCCCGACGTGCAACGGTGTCGGCGTCGTCTACACCGACCTGGCGATGATGGCGGGCGTCGCCATCCCCTGCGAGGAGTGCGAGGGCAAGCGGTTCCAGGCATCGGTCCTCGAATACCACCTCGGCGGCCGTGACATCAGCGAGGTGCTCGCGATGTCGGTGTCCGAGGCCGAGGAGTTCTTCGCCGAGGGCGAGGCGCGCACGCCGGCCGCGCACAGGATCCTGCAGCGGCTCGCCGACGTCGGGCTCGGTTATCTCAGCCTCGGCCAGCCGCTGACCACGCTGTCCGGCGGCGAGCGGCAGCGGCTCAGGCTGGCCACGCACATGGCCGAGAAGGGCGGCGTCTACGTCCTCGACGAGCCGACCACCGGCCTGCACCTCGCCGACGTCGAGCAGCTCCTCGGCCTGCTCGACCGGCTCGTCGACTCCGGCAAGTCGGTCGTCGTCGTCGAGCACCACCCGGCGGTCATGGCGCACGCCGACTGGATCATCGACCTCGGCCCCGGCGCCGGCCACGACGGCGGCCGGATCGTCTTCGAGGGCACCCCCGCCGACCTCGTCGCCGCCCGCTCCACCCTCACCGGCGAGCACCTCGCGGCCTACGTCGGCAGCTGACCCGGGGGGGCTTTCGTTCGGATCGGGGCCGGACCCCGCGAGCCCGGCGTGATCCGAACGAGAGGCCCCAGTCCCTCGCGGACACCGTGGGACGAGCTCTCCCCGCTTCTTCGACTCGTCCCACGGTCTGCGCGCGCGCCGTGTCGGCACGACGTCCCGGGGCACCGTCCATGTACTGACGCGGGCACCCGCGCCCGGCACGACCCGGACGAGCGGCACCGTCAGAGGCGGCGTGCCCCGACAACCACTGAACTGGCTGGTGTTGTGAGTATTTCAGTGGCGTCCAGTGCCGGATGAGTGAGGTAGAACATGCGGAGCTCATCCACTTCGCCGCCGAAACGGGGCGGCCAATGGGGCGAGGGGGTGAAGTCGTCCAGGACGAGAAGGCCACCGGGAGCAAGCAGTTCGACGACTCTCCGGGGGTCGTCGCGTTTGCCCCCGCCGTCGCAGAAGAAGACGTCGAAGGGGCCGTGCTGCTCAAGCAGCCGCCAGTCCCCGGTGAGAACACTGACCCGCTCGTCGTCCGCGAAGACACCGGCCGCCCGACGGGCCAGCTCCTCGTCCCGCTCCACGGTGACCAGGCGGGCACCGGCGCCGAGGCCACTGTGCAGCCAGGCGGTGCCGACGCCCGAGCCCGTGCCGCTCTCCGCAACGATTCCGTGGGGTTTCGCAGCGGCGGCCAGCCTGAGCAGCCTGCCCACTTCAGGGATGCAACTCTTCTTGAATCCCGCCTCGCGGGCGACACGCTCTGCCGCCACCACGCGAGGCGGGACCTCACGTTCTGCCATGATCACGCTCCCCTTCGCCGTGAACACGACGCTATCCGCCGACAGAGGCGTCCGCGCGGAATCGGCGTGTACGGACCGGACGGACCTGCACGGTCGAAGCACCGGCGAGTCCGCCGCGGGCCGGGCGTCACCACGGGCCGCACGCCGGTCGATGCCTGCTCCGAACCGGAGCGAGCGGCGGTACCTCCGCGATATGTTGCCGCCATGGCTGAATTCGTACTGGTGGCAGGCGCATGGCTCGGATCGTGGGCGTGGGACGAGGTGGTGTCCGAGTTGCGCGCGGCCGGGCACGGCACCCATCCGGTGACACTGTCCGGTCTCGCGGAGAAGCGGGATGTGCGGGCAGGACAGCAGACCCACGTCCAGGACATCGTCGACGAGGTGGAGCGCCACGATCTCCACGATGTCGTCCTGGTCGGCCACAGCTACTCGGGCATCCCGGTCGGTCAGGCCGGGATGCGGATCGGTGACCGGCTGGCCCGCGTGGTCTTCGTCGACTCCGAGGTTCCGGTCGACGGCAAGTCGTTCGCCTCCGGCTGGTGGAACGGCCCGGCGGCGCTGGAGGCCACGATCACCGGGAACGGCGGATTCTGGGCGCCGCTCACCGCCGCCGATTACGAGGGCCAGGGCCTCACCGACGAGCAGATCGCCCGCATCGTGGACGGCTCGACTCCGCACCCGGGCACCACACTGACCGAGCCCGCCGTGCTGCCGCGTCCGCTCGGCGAGCTTCCGGCCACGTACATCAAGTGCCTGCTCGACGGCGACGAACCGAAGGACGTCGTGACCGAACTGCTGGCCGCCGAGGAGCACTGGGAGCTGGTGAAGATGGACACCGGCCACTGGCCGATGTTCTCCCGGCCGCGCGAGCTGGCACAGATCCTGCACCGATCGGCCGTGAGGGCCTGAGAGCCTGTCGGGCGACCTCTGACCGGGCGGCCACGCCCTGGCACGCACGCTTCCCGCGTTGCCGAAATGCCCTGGTAGCTCCTTCCCCAAGCTCTCAAGGAGCAGGGGAGACCCCATCCGAGGACCTTCCGGCGCCTTGGAATCGCACGCACCATACCGCGTCCGCTGTCCGATCGAAGGTCACCCGACAGGCTCTGAGCCCGGCGCGCGGGCCCGGGAAATGGATGTGCGGATCCGGCCCTTGGGCGGTCATGCTGCCCCGCATGACCTTCTCATCGATCGGCCCGGACCCGGATCCGGCCTCGCCCTCATCCCCGGCCCCCGGCCCCGGCACCTTCGACCTGGGCGGCACCGTCACCGTCCCACGCCTCGGTTTCGGGGCGATGCAGCTGCCGGGGCGGTGGAGCGGGCCCGCCGGTGACACGGCGAAAGCCGTGGCCGTGGCCCGTCGCGCCGTCGAGCTCGGGGCGCGGCACATCGACACCGCCGCCTTCTACTTCTCCGACACCCACCGCGCCAACGACCTCCTGCGCGAAGCGCTGTACCCGTACCCGGCGGACGTCACCATCGCCACCAAGGTCGGCCCGCTGCGGGACGAGACGGGTGAGATGTACGCCGAGGCCCGCCCCGACCAGCTGCGCGCGGAGGTGGAACGGAATCTGGAGGACCTCGGGGTCGACACTCTCGACCTGGTGAACCTGCGGGTGGGGCGGCTGGGTTCGGGGCTCGCCGAGTCGCTCGGCGAGCGGTTCGCCGTGCTGGCCGCGCTGCGCGAGGAAGGGCTGATCCGGCAGCTCGGCGTCAGCAATGTGACGGCCGGACAGCTCGCGGAGGCCCGCTCGATCGCTCCGGTCGTCGCCGTGCAGAACCGGTTCAGCGTGCTCGACCAGGCGGACGCGGCCCTCGTCGACGAGTGCGCGGACGCCGGTATCGCGTACATGCCGTTCTTCGCGCTCGGCGGCGGGCACACCGAACTCGCCGGCGAGAACCTCCGGAAGGTCGCGGAACGCCACGGTGCGACGGCGCACCAGGTCGCCCTCGCGTGGGGACTGGCCCGCTCGCCCTCGATCGTGCAGATCCCCGGTACCGCTTCGCTCGCCCACCTCGAAGAGAACATGGCCGCCGGCCGGCTGGCCCTCGACGAGGACGACATGGCGCTGCTCGGGCGTCGCGAGTAGCCGGACGGCGAAGGGCCGGGGGCCGTGCCCCCGGCCCGGGGCCGACGGACGAATCCCCGACTCGGGTCGTCGTGCGCCCGCCAGGGATCACGGGTCAACCCTTAGGATCCCGCCCATGGCTACCGACCCCGGCTACACCTGCTCCTGCTGCGGCGAACACCACGCGGAACTGCCGATGGGGTACTCGACCATGGCACCCGACATCTGGGACGCGAGCCTGGAGAGCGACCCCGACAGCATGCTCTCCTCGGACCAGTGCATCGTCAGGCACGAGCACTACTTCATCAAGGGCCTGATCGAGCTGCCCGTCCTCGGCAGCGAGGAGCCCTTCTCCTGGGGTGTGTGGGTCTCGCTCAGCCGGGAGAGCTTCGGCCGCGCCCTCGATGTGTGGGAGACCCCCGGCCGCGAGTCCGAGCAGCCCTACTTCGGCTGGCTGAGCACCGAGTTGGGGCTGTACTCACCGCGCACGACCAACCTCAAGACGAACGCCCACACCCGCCCGATCGGCCTGCGCCCCCGCATCGAGCTGGAGCCCACCGATCATCCCCTCGCCGTGGAACAGCGCACCGGCATCACGCGCGACCGGGTGCGGGAGATCGCGGAAGCAGTGCTGCACGGCAACGACGTCCGTGCCTGAACGGTCCCGCCGGACACACCCGGCGGTGGCGGGAGCGGCGGGGCACCCTCACCGACGCCGTCGCCGCGCCTGCGCGCAACGATCCGCTCGTGTTCCCCGCCGGTGCGACGGTCCACCTCCCGTCCCTGCGGCTGCGGACCGCGGCCCGGCCGCCGCTCCTTCCTACCACTCGTCCCCGAGTCCCGACCGCAGCTGCGCGAAGGCGAGTTCGGCAGCCTCGACCGCGCTCCCGTACGTCCGGTCCGCGCTCTCCCCCGCGTCCATCCGCCGCCAGTTCTCCAGGGCCAGGACGCGCAGCACCGCGATGATCTGACCCGCGGCCAGCCTGTCCCGTACCCGGTCGCCCAGCGCACGCGCGAGCGCCGCCTCCGAGCGGCCCTGGTAGCCGTACAGGCGGGCCACCAGGGACGGGGTCCCGTACAGCAGCCGCTGGAAGGCCAGCACCTGCGGAATGTCGCAGAGGCCGGTCACCGGGTCGCGCCGCTCCAGGCCGTCCAGGAAATGGCGGTGCAGGGCCTCCAGCGGGGACTCGTCCTCCCCACGGGCGGCGACCACCCGGGCCGCCTCGTCCTCGTGGTCGGCGAACCGGTGCAGGACCAGGTCCTCCTTGGCCGGGAAGTACCGGAACAGCGTCGGCTTGGAGATGTCCGCGGCAGCCGCCACTTCCGCCACCGAGACCTTGTCGAAGCCCCGCTCCAGAAACATCGCGATCGCGGCTTCGGAGACCGCCTGGTACGTCAGCTGCTTCTTCCGCTCACGCAGGCTCATCGGCGCATGCGGCGCACGGCCCGTCTGCGCCGCCGATTCCGGTCCGGGCTTCTCTCCGCTCATGAACGAGAAGCGTACGCCTCGACCTCAACCGGACTTGACGTCCGGGAGCGGCTCCGCGCCCTCCCTGCCCCGGGCCCGCGCCCGCGCCTCCACCAGGGGCTCCGTCCCGTCCAGCACCCGTTCGGGCCCGGACCCGAACTCCGGCTCACGCGATGACACGCGGGATGCGGGGCGGGATCACCGCCGTACACGTCCCCGGGGCTCCGCGTCTCAGAAGACGTCCGGGCACCAGGGTCGCCGCGCCGCCCGGAACACACCCTCCGCCCGTGCCACCGCACCCGGCGTGAGTTCCTCGATGCGGCCCAGCGCCGCCAGTCGGACCGGCGACTCGTCGCCCAGGTAGAGCGACCCCAACTCCCTTACGTCCAGGGCGAGATCGGCACCGGCCGTGGTGGGGACGCACGTCGCGCCGGACTCCGAGACGTCCAGGCGGTAGCGGCCGGTGGTCAGACCCGCGCTGTCGTGGACGTCCAGGGTCAGCGCGCCGGGCACCGCGTAGGTGCGGGCCTCCAGGGCGCGTACGACGTCCAGGACGCGTACCCACAGCCAGTCCGCCTGGGTCACGGTGCGGGCCGCGCGCGGATCCGGGAGGAGGAGGGGCAGCAGGTCGTCGGGGGCCCGGCGGCCGGTGCGGACCGTGCTGATCCAGTCGATCGAACAGACGAAGTGCCACAGCGCGCGCTCCGCGGCCGGGGTGACGGCGATCTGCCCGAGCACCGTGGCCCGGTTGAGCGGCTGCTTGGCGTCGCTCCAGTGGTCGTCGGCACGGTAGGCGATCAGGCCGTCGACCTCGCCGTCCGCATTGCTGTAGAGCGCGTAGAAGGGTTCCGTCCAGGTACCGGGCCCGGTCGGGTTCTCACCGGTGTTCACCTCCCACCAGCGGGTGTCGCGGTTGACCGCACCGTGCTGCCGGGCGCGCAGCCGGTCATGGAGGGCCGGTCCCAGCTTGCGCACGTCCGCACCGGTCACCAGGTCGATCCGGCCCCCGTCCGACGCGGAGGGACCCGACCAGCGGGGGTCGAGGCCCGCCCTCGGCACGTCGATCTCCCACTCGGTCGTCCACGTCGCCGGGCCGAAGCCGAACCGCCCGTAGATGGGGTACTCGGCGGCGATCAGGGTGGCGACCACGTCGCCGCGTTCCTTCGCCGCCGCCAGGTCCGCGGCCATCATCCGGCTGAGCAGCCCGCGACGTCGGTGCGTGGGAGACACCGTGACGTTGGAGACCGCGTCGGCCCGCACCGCGGCGCCGCCGACGACGGTGAGCTCCTGCGCGAACGAACGGAACGTGGCCACACACCGCCCGCCGTCGAACGCACCCTGCGTACGGGCCAGGTCGATGTGCGGGAGGCGGCCGGCGACCTCCTCACCCGTCACCACCGGCGGGCGCAGAAAGCCGGTGTTCAGGGCCTGCAGCCAGCCGGGGAACTCGGATTCGGTGATCGCACGGACGTCAAGGCGCATGGACCCCACGCTAGATACCGGGTCACCGGATGTCGCCCGGTTTTTCGGCCGCCGGGAATCCGGTCAGAACGCGGCCCGGATCTCGCCGACCTCGCCACCGCCGCCCAGCAGCGGCGCGTGCCCGATACGGGAGACCACCGGGGCGTCGATGCCGAGCAGACGCAGCGACCGGGCCAGCACCGGGCCGAGTGCCCGCGTCGCACCGTCGTCGATCTTGAAGGCCAGCGCCCGGCCGTCCGCCAGGGCCACCGCCTGCACCGCCTCCGCGCCCATCTTGGAGAGCGCGCCCGGCACCTCCCGCATCAGCCAGGTGTCGGGGCGGCGCGTTCCGGCCACGTACTCGGGGTGGGCCCGCATCGCGTCCCCGACCCGCCGCTCCGCCGTCCCGGGATCCGACGTCACGAACGTACGGAAGGCCCGCGCCAGCCCCACCAGGCTGATCGCCATCAGCGGCGCCCCGCACCCGTCCGTACCGACCGCCGAGACGGGCTCGCCCGCCGCCTCCTCCACCACCTGGTGCACCAGCTGCTGGAGCGGGTGCGCCGGGTCGAGGTAGGACGCCCGGTCCCAGCCGTTCACCGCGCACGCGGCGAGCATGGCCGCGTGCTTGCCGGAGCAGTTCATGGTGATCCGCTCCCGGACGTGGCCCGCGGCGAGATACGTCTCCGCCTCCGCCGGGTCCAGCGGCAGATCGGGCGGGGTCTGCAGATCGCCGGGCGTCAGTCCGTGCTCGGCGAGCATCGCGGTGACGAGTTCGAGGTGGAAGCCCTCGCCCGAGTGGCTCGCGGCGGCCAGCGCCAGCCGCTCCCCGGACAGATCGAGTCCGGCCCGCAGCACGGCCGCGGCCTGCATCGGCTTGTTGGAGGAGCGCGGGAAGACCGGCGCCGTCGGGTCGCCGAGCGCCTTCTCCACACTGCCGTCGGCCGCCAGCACGACCAGGGAACCCCGGTGCCGGCCTTCCACGAAGCCGGACCGCACGACCTCGGCCAGCACGGGCAGCGGCTCGGGGGATATGACGGAGGGGGCAGCGGCGGCGCTGGAGGTCATGGTGGCCTTCCGGGGACGAGCGGAACCCGCCCCCGGAAGGGTCGCTTCAGGCGAGCAGGTCGTCTACTTGTGCTTCACCATCACGGTACCTGCGGGCGATCTCGGCACTGCAATCGTCCGCGGTGCGTTGCAGCTGGTGACGGCGGCGGGAGACCTGCTGTTCGTAGCGGACCAGGCGCCCCATCGCGGTGTGCAGCTCCTCGTCCGTCCGGGCGTCGAGGTCGGAGAGTTCGACCTCGGCCAGCGTCTCGGCCGCCAGCCGGCGGTACTCGTCGCTGCGCGGCGTGGTGAGCGTGACGTGCCGGGCGGAGGAGCGCTGCCGGGACGGGGTGTCGGCGAGGATCTCCGAGAGCCGGTCCACCACCGGTGCCTCGGGGTCCAGCCGCCGGGCCAGCTCGGCCCGCAGGATGTCGATCCGCCCCTGCACCAGTCGCCGCACATAGCTGAGGTCGGCCTCGTCGCGCTGCGAGTCGCGGCGCAATGTGCGCAGCTCCGGCAGTCGCAGGCCTTCCAGCTCCGGCTGCGGTCCCGCGGGCGGGCCGTCCACGAAGCCGTCCACAAGGCCGTGCCCGGTTCGCTGGACCGGTGGGCGCATGGTGCTGGTACTGGTACTGGTGCCGGTACGCGCGACCGGCACGGCGCCGGGGGACTGCCCGGTTCCATGGGTACTCATGCTTGTGTCCATCCCCTCGACCGGTGCGTCGGCACACCGCCTTCCCAGCATGGTGCCACTCCAGTGGGGCCTGTGTGGATGCTCTGTACCCGTTCAGCCCAAGATAGGTTGGTCTGTATGCGTGCAGTGGTACAGAGGGTGGACGGTGCGAGCGTCACGGTGACCGACGGCGCGGGCGCGTCGGGCGGACCCGAGGTGGTCGGCGAAATCATCGGCGAAGGGCTGTGTGTGCTGGTGGGAGTCACCCACGGGGACACCGCGGAGAAGGCGGCCCAGCTCGCCCGCAAGCTCTGGTCGATTCGCATCCTGGAGGGCGAGAAGTCCTGCTCCGATGTGAATGCACCACTTCTGGTGATTTCGCAGTTCACTCTCTACGGGGACGCCCGGAAGGGGCGCAGGCCCACCTGGAACGCCGCCGCGCCCGGCGAGGTCGCCGAACCGCTGGTCGACGAGGTGGTGGCGCAGCTGCGGGCGCTGGGAGCGCGGGTGGAGACGGGCCGGTTCGGGGCGGACATGCGGGTCTCGCTCACGAACCACGGCCCGTTCACCGTCGTCGTCGAGGTCTGATCCGGGTCCCGGTCCGGACGCAGGAAGGTCGGGCATCGGACGTGGACGACGCAGACGGTCGCGCGTAGGGAATCTGCGCACAGGAGCCCGAGGGCCGGGGTCCTTCGTCCTGATCGGCCCCGCTCCCCGACCCGGTCCGGCCCCGCTCCCCGATCCGGTCCGGACGAGAGGTCCTACGGCTCCACGACCGTCTCCTGGGCGGCGGCCGTGTCCCCCGCGAGCAGTTCCGCGTCCACCGCGACGTTCCGCTTGACCAGGGCCAGGGCGATCGGTCCCAGTTCGTGGTGGCGGGCAGAGGTGGTGATGAAGCCCAGCTGCCTGCCCTCGGCGCCGTCCGCGGCGAGCCGTACCGGTGTGCCGTGTCCGGGCAGGACGACCTCGCTGCCGTCGAGGTGCAGAAAGACCAGCCGCCGCGGCGGCTTGCCCAGGTTCTGCACCCGGGCCACGGTCTCCTGGCCCCGGTAGCAGCCCTTCTGGAGGTGGACGGCGGTGCCGATCCAGCCCAGCTCGTGCGGGATGGTGCGGTGATCGGTCTCGAAGCCGACACGCGGGCGGTGCGCCTCGACGCGCAGCGCCTCGTACGCGAGGACGCCGGCCAGGGGGCCGTGCGCGGCCGCGTACTTCTCCAGGTCGGCGCGGGGCAGGAACAGATCCCGGCCGTACGCCGTCTCCCGTACCGTCACGCCGTCCGGGACCTCCGCGATGGAACCGGCCGGCAGATACACCACGGCGAAGTCCTCGGTGCGGTCGGCGACTTCGACCCGGTAGAAGAACTTCATGGACTCCAGGTAGGCGACGAGGTCGCCCTGTGTGCCCGGTTCGGCGTGCATCCACACGGTCTCACCGTCGTCGACGAGATAGAGGGCGTGCTCGATGTGCCCGTTCGCGGTGAGGATCAGGGCCTCGGTGGCCTGCCCCGGGGCGAGTTCGCTGACGTGCTGGGTGAGCAGGAGATGCAGCCAGGCCAGCCGGTCGCTGCCGGTGACGGTGACGACGGCACGGTGCGAGAGGTCGACGAGGCCGGAGCCGTCGGCGAGGGCGCGCTGCTCGCGGAACAGATCGCCGTAGTGCGCGGCGACGCCTTCGTCGCGGCCTTCGGCGGGTACGGCACCGGGCAGGGACAGCAGGGGGCTCTTCATGCGACCAGCGTACGACGCGATTTACGGCTCGGGACGGGCCGCTTCGGCCGTCCGGGCCGCGCCTGCGGACGCCGCCTTCGCCGTGCAGTCGGCGCAGCGGCCGAAGATCGCGAAGTGCTTCATGTCCGTCTCGAAACCGAAGTCGGCCTGGAGCTTCGCGGTGAACTCGGCGACGACCTCGACATCGGCCTCGATGACGTTCGTGCAGTCGCGGCAGACCAGATGGATGTGGTGGTGGCGGTCGGCCAGGTGGTACGTCGGCGCCCCGTGCCCCAGATGGGCGTGGCTGACCAGCTCCAGCTCCTCCAGGAGTTCGAGCGTCCGGTAGACGGTGGAGATGTTCACGCCGGACGCGGTCCTGCGTACCTCGGCGAGGATGTCGTCGGGCGTCGCGTGTTCCAGCGTGTCGACGGCTTCCAGGACAAGCTGCCGCTGCGGCGTCAGCCGGTAGCCGCGCTGTCGGAGGTCGGTCTTCCAGTCGGTGCTCACCACACGCTCAGTGTAGGTCGGGGTGAGCACCTGCCCGCAGCTGTGTGCGAAAGGAATCCATGCCCCGCGCGCCGCGATCCCCGCGAACGAGGGACGGCGGACGAACGGCAGGCACGCGGCGGCCGGGGCGGGCCGCCGGGGCGCGGACTACTTGAAGAAGGCGATGCCGTCGTCCGGGAGGTCGCCGAGGCTCTTCGCCATCGCCTCGACCTCTTCCGGAGTGACGACCTTCTTCAGGTGCGCCGACATGTACGGGCGCAGCTCCACCTCGGGGGTGGCCTTCTCGCCGACCCACATCAGGTCGCTCTTCACATAGCCGTAGAGACGCTTGCCACCGCTGTACGGGCCGGAGGCCGCGGTCCGGGCCACCGCGTCGGTGACCAGGTCGATCTGCGGCTTCTGGTCGGCCAGCTCGCCGTACCAGATCTCGATGACGCCCTGGTCGCGGACCATGACGACCTCGACCTTGCGGTCCTTGTCGATGCGCCAGTAGCCGGACTCGGACTCCAGCGGCTTGACCTTCTTGCCCTCGGAGTCGAGCACCCAGGTGTGCGAGACGTACTCCAGGAAGTCCCGGCCGTCGTGGCTGAAGGAGACTTCCTGGCCGAAGTTGCACTGCTCGGCGCCGGGGAAGTCGGAGACACCCGCGCCCGCCCAGTTGCCGAGGAGGAAGGCCAGCGGGACGAGGTCCGGGTGGAGGTCGGACGGGATCTCGATCATGAACGGCTCAGACGATCTGTGAGGTGGGGGCGGCTTCGAACGTGACACATCAGGGTGCCGGTGTCACGTTGTCCTGACGGGGGTACCCGTGCGGACAGAGGCGAGGGCGGGGAGGTTCAGCGCTGACCCTGGTACAGCTTCTTCACGGTCACGCCCGCGAAGGCGAGCACGCCGACGCAGACCAGGACCAGCAGGGCGGAGAAGAATGCCTCAAGCACGGGAGCTCCTTGGAACGAGCGGTATGGCAGCAATACGGGGCCGGCCCCCAGCCTAATGGGTTGGGGCCCGGCCCGCCGGTTCGGGGTTTACGGCCCGGTGCACGAGAGAAAGTGGATCAGGCCGTTACGTTGGGCAGGTCAGCCCAGCAGCTGGTTCTGCAGGATCAGCGTCTGATGGAACGGAACGCGATCCGTGCCCTCCTTGCCTTCCCGGGACTGGACAACGAGGGCGAACGTGTCGCCGGCGACCAGGTATCCCAGGCGGACCTGCGCCGCGCCGTAAGGCTTCGCCTCCTCGTACGCGTACGACGCGGTGCGCTCCACCTTGCCCGCGCCGCTCCAGCCCTCGTCGAGGACCATCCCGGATGTCTCGGACGTCCCGACGAGAGGCACCCCGGAGGGGGTGTCCCGGACGATCGCGTCCCTGAAGTACTGCGCGAAGGCCGTCGAATTGAACTGCACGAGATAGATCCGGGACGACGTGCCGTCGGGCATCGTCCAGCCGCGGGCGGCGACGTGCCGCGGAGCAGAGTCCTTCAGTATGTGCGTGATGTCGGAGCGCTTGCCCTTCACATACTCGGAGAGGTACTGCTCCGTGCTCACCCAGCCGCCGCCGAGCTTCTTGTCCACGGCCGCTCCGGCCGGGGCGGGCAGCAGCAGACGCCGCAGGTCGGCGTGGTGGATCTCGGCGACATTGCCGTCGCTGAAGGGGCGGGGCGAACCGGCCGGCAGCGCGGGCAGGCTCAGCTCGGGATAGTCCCAGCGGCCGTCACTCCCGGTGGACAGCCCCGGCACGTCGGTGCGCTCCATCGAGGTGATCCCGAAGGCCGTACCGGCACCGAGACCGCCGAGGACCAGGGCCGCAACAGTCCACCGGGCGACGGCCCGCAGGACGCGCCTGGGCTGTTCGGGCGGCGGCGGGAACAGAGGCGGCTCGGGCGCCTGCGGTACGGGGGCGGATCCGACGGGCGGCGCCTCGGGGGCGGTCCCGGCGGGTGTTTCCGTCGTCTGTTCGGTCATACGTACTCCCCCGGAGAGGCGATGTGGTCGAGCTGGTCCTTCAGCAATTCGGCGACGGCCTCCCGGTCGAAGGGCACAGTGCCGGACGCCGAGACGCCGATGCTCAGCTCGCCGTCGTACGCCATGCACTCCATGGACACCATGAAGTCCTCGTCGGCTTCGCTGTCCTTGCGCAGGAGGAAGCACTTGGCATGCCTCGTGTGTCCCTGGATCTTCGGCCCCCGGCGGAAGATGCCGATGGCCTCGAAGAGGTCCGACCTGACGTCGTAGAGGTTCTGGACCGCCTTCTTGTCCTTCATCCGCATGATCTGCGTTTCCACCAGCAGGTCGTTGCCGTCCGATACATAGGAACGGACGGCGGTGCCCTCGATACGGAGCTTGTCGACCCGCTTCTCGTAGTCCCGGCGCTCCTTGCCCGCGAGACCGCGGGCGCTCTCCTTCACCGCGGCTGCCGCCTTCCTGCCGCTCTGCTCGCCGTCGTTGCCCATCTCGCCGATGTCGGGGCCGAGCCGGTAGCCGATCGGGACCGGCAGCAGCAACTTGCTGAGCTCGGTGGAGGCCCTGCCCCGGGCCACGTCACCGGCCGGGTCCTTGCCCGGCCCGTGCTCGGGCTCCTGCCAGAGGACGGTCCTGACGCTGTGATCGGCGCTGTCCACCGTGCTGCTGGTGTACGCGGCCGCACCTGCGACCGCGGCGATCACCAGCACGACGGGGAGCGCTGTGCGGATCAGCCGGCGTGAGCGGCCGGGGGTGGCCGGGGGAAGCGGGGCCGCGGGCCCGGGAGCGTCGGCGCTCTCGTCGGGCGTCGTCACCTGCGTGGTCACGTCGTTCACAGGCGCTCCAGCTGTTGCTCGGCCAGCGTCCGGATGTCCTTCTTGCTGATCGGTACGGTGTCGTAGACGTTGATGTCGGCCATGATGTCGCCGCGGTACACGATGGCCCTGGCCCGGTAGGACGGCAGATAGCCCGGCTTCCGCTCGACCTCGTAGAGGTAGTAGCGGCCGTTGCCGCTTCCCTTGAGCGGATCGCCGTCGTTGCCCGCACCGAACTCGGTGCCGGGCATGTACGAACGCTGGCCCTCGGCCAGGACCTGGGCTTCCTGCACGACGCCCGAGCGGAACTGCACGAGATGGATCTCGGCGGTGCGGTACTGCCCGCGCCTCCAGGCGGCACCCGCGATCCGGCGCATGTCGGACTCCAGGAAGTACTCGTACTGGTCGCCCTTGTCCCTGAAGGTGCGGGCGTACTCGTCCACGCCCAGCCAGCCGTCGCGGAGGCCCGACGGCGCCTCGTCCTCGCTCCAGCCCGCGGGCCTGTCGGCGAGCAGCTTGCGCAGGTCGCCGTCCGTCCTGACCTGATGGTCCTGGGACGCGGGCAGCGGGTCGGGGGCCTTGTCCGCGGGCAGCACCTTCGCCGGGTACGCCAGATCGGGCTGCGACAGGGCGGGCAGCGGGGTCGGGGCGCGACCGGCCTGCACGTCGTAGCCCACGGCGGTGCCGCCGGCGATACCGAGCACCGCGGCAGCGGCGATCAGCAGGATCGTTCGCCCACGCGGGCCCTTCGCAACGGGCGCTGCGGCCGGTGCGGCCTCGGGCTCAACCACGGGCGCCGGCTCGGGCGCGGCCCGGGGCTGAGCCCGAGGCTCGGATCCGGGCTCCGGCGCCGACACCGGGTCCGGCTCAAGCGCCGGCTCCGGTGCCTCTCCCGCCTGCGATGGCTCTACGGCACCCGGCCCGGCCTGCCCGTCAGGGATGGCGTCTTTCGATTCCAAAAGGGGTCCCCCCACGAGACCTGAGGCGCGAATTCCGTTATCCGCGCACCCACCTGACTGCCACCGAGGGGATGAGGTTGCCCGCCCGACGATTACAGTTCGGCATATGCCGAAGAAGCTCGTGATCAAGGTGACTGCCGGTGCCGACGCAGCCGAGCGCTGCTCCCAGGCGTTCACGGTGGCCGCCGTCGCCGTCGCCAGTGGTGTGGAGGTCTCCCTCTGGCTGACCGGGGAGTCCTCGTGGTTCGCGCTGCCGGGGCGGGCCGCCGAGTTCGAACTGCCGCACGCCGCCCCGCTGCCGGACCTGATCGAGTCGATCCAGGCGGGCGGCCGGATCACGCTGTGCACGCAGTGCGCGGCGCGTCGTGACATCACCGAGCAGGACGTCCTGGAGGGCGTACGCATCGCGGGGGCCCAGGTCTTCGTCAGCGAGATCATGGCCGACGGCGTCCAGGCCCTCGTCTACTGACGGCGGCGCCCACGGCCTTCGGCGCCGTTCCGGCCGTTCCGGCCGTTCAGTGCCGCTTCTTGCCGTCGAGCTCGTCCCACCACTCGTCCGACTGCGGGTCGCCGGACGGATCGTCCCACCAGCGGTCCTCCGGGCCCCGCCGGTTGGCGATCATGGCCGCGACGGGCGGGATGACCATGGCGACGACACACATCGCTATCGCGGCGGGCATCGACCACAGCCGGACGAAGGCCCAAGCCGATACGAAGAGGACGATGCAACCGCCCATCATCAGGAAATAGCCGCGACGGCGTCGGGCGTACATATCTCAAGCGTAGGCCCGTTCCCCACCCGCGCGAACGGCACGCGCGAACGGCACGAAGGGCCGTACCCCGCTTCAGAAGGCGTCCAACCCCCGGGGTACGGCCCTTCGGCCGGCAAGGCGTCGCGATGCACCGGCCGGGCCGGTGCACCGCGTCCGGTGTCTAGTGCTGTGGCCGGAAAGGTTCACCGGCTCGCGACGCCCGGTACGGCACCTCGCCGCGTTGTCGCATCACCCGAGTGCGGCCGGCACGAGGGCGATCCTCCGCCTTGCGACGCACCGCACCGGACGCCGCGAGCCTCCCGGCAAACCTTTCCGGCCGCAGCACTAGACGGCGATCGCGACCTCGGAGAGACCACCGGTCTGCGCCACGACCGTGCGGTCGGCGCTGCCGCCCGGGACGAGGGCGCGCAGCGTCCACGTGCCCTCGGCCGCGTAGAAGCGGAACTGTCCGGTCGCCGAGGTCGGGACCTCCGCGGTGAACTCTCCGGTCGAGTCCAGCAGGCGCACGTAACCGGTGACGGGCTCGCCGTCGCGGGTCACGCTGCCCTGGATGGTGGTCTCACCGGGCTTGATGCCCGAAGCGTCGGGGCCGCCGGCCTTTGCTCCACACATGGTGTTCTGTCCTTCTGGGTCGGGGGTCGTGCTGGTCCGGGTCGTGCGGAGTTACTTGTTGGCGCCGAGCTCGATCGGCACACCCACGAGGGAGCCGTACTCGGTCCACGAACCGTCGTAGTTCTTGACGTTCTCCTGGCCGAGCAGCTCGTGCAGCACGAACCAGGTGAGCGCGGAGCGCTCGCCGATGCGGCAGTACGCGATGGTGTCCTTCGACAGGTCGACCTGCTCGGCCTCGTAGAGCGCCTTGAGCTCGTCGTCCGACTTGAAGGTGCCGTCGTCGTTGGCGTTCTTCGACCACGGGATGTTGCGGGCGCCCGGCACGTGACCGGGGCGCTGGGACTGCTCCTGCGGGAGGTGCGCCGGGGCGAGCAGCTTGCCGCTGAACTCGTCGGGCGAACGCACGTCGACCAGGTTCAGGCTGCCGATGGCCTTCACGACCTCGTCGCGGTAGGCGCGGATCGACTCGTCCTGCGGCTGGGCCTTGTACGCGGTGGCCGGGCGGGACGGGATCTGGTCGCCGTCGACCAGGTCGCGGGAGTCGAGCTCCCACTTCTTGCGGCCGCCGTCGAGCAGGCGGACGTCCTGGTGACCGTAGAGCTTGAAGTACCAGAACGCGTAGGACGCGAACCAGTTGTTGTTGCCGCCGTACAGGACGACCGTGGTGTCGTTGCCGATGCCCTTCTCGGACAGCAGCTTCTCGAAGCCGGCCTGGTCGATGAAGTCGCGGCGGACCGGGTCCTGGAGGTCCTTGGTCCAGTCGATCCGGATCGCGTTCCTGATGTGGTTCTTCTCGTACGCCGAGGTGTCCTCGTCGACCTCGACGAGAGCGACCTTCGGGTCGTCGATGTGGGCCTCGACCCAGTCGGCGTCTACCAGGACGTCACTGCGGCTCATTCTGTTCTCCTCCGGGGCGGTCTGCGGCGAGATGGTGCGAGACGGTGCGTGATGCGGATGTGCGGCGGCGCAGGGTGCGGCGCACGTGCACAGGCGATGAGGATGGGGATGGGGCCCCGACACAGGTCGAAGGGCCGGGGAACGCGGGGCGCCGAAGGCTCCCGCTCAGACAGTGCGACAGAGCATGGCGGCGACGCGACACAGGTCCACTGCCCGCCGCTTCGTGAGATCCGCCCGGCCCCGCTGTGGGAGACCGCCGATTGAGCACTGCATGGCACCGATCGTAGGGAGGTACGGGCGGGCATGTCACCGCCGTACCGTATCGCGAGACGCGATCGTCCGTAATGCGAGACACGAACGGCGCGGCGTCCGCGGCACCGCGCCCGCCTCCTCGGCGCGCGTCGGTCATCTGCGGATCGGACGGGACCGTCTCACTATGTGGTGCACCGGGGCGTCGAAGCTCCGCCCCGCCCCGCCCGTCCCTGCCCGGTGGGGCTCATCGGCGGGGACTACGGACCGGACTCATCCGGCGATCCTCACGTCCGTACCCGTCACCGAGATCTCCAGACCGTCGGCGGTCGGCTGGATCCTCTGCAGCTTCAGGCCGCTGGGCAGACCGCCGACCTCCCGCTCGAAGTCGGTCTTCTGGCGCACCAGACCTTCCAGTCCGGGAATCCCCTCGCCCGGCACCTTGTCCGCATGCACCTTGATGGTGTGGCCGTCGATCAGGGTGACGGTGGAGAGCACACTGCGCGACAGCGGGCGGCCGAGGATGTCGACCGTGCCCGTCACCTTCACCTTGCCGTTGCCGCCGTACTCGACGACGACGCCGTCGCTGGCCGCCTTGGTCAGGTCCTCGTACGAGATGACGGCGGTGCCGGTGGCGCGGGCGGCGGTGGCGCTGGAGTAGCCGTCGGCGAGCTTCACCTCGTACAGCGCGGCGTTCATCCTGCTGATCCGGATCCTGCGGCCGTTGGCGTCGGTCTCGATGCCGGAGATCTCGACATCGACCTCGTCGAGCTGCGATCCGGCGACCTGCGTCAGAAACGGAAATCCCTTGATGGAGACGTCGGTCGAGCCGATCGTGGCGCCGGTGACCGCGACCCGTCCCTCGGCCTCCGACTCGGCGAAGTACACCGCCGCCCGGTCGACGGCGACGAAGATCCCGCCCAGGACCACCACTATGACCAGCAGTATCCGCAGTGCACGCACGCCCGCTCTTCCCCCCTGCATCCGGCCGGACCCCCGGCGCCCGTGCGTCCGCTACGGATGCACAGCACGCCCGGGGTGATCGACGAGCAGGCACCCCCCTTCGGTTCCCGAGGGGGGGTGGTACCGGTCGGCGCCAGGACAGCTCTAGGAGATCGCGCGGCCGATCAGATAGACGGCGGGGGCCGCGGCGGTGAGCGGCAGCGCCACACCGGCCGTCATGTGGACGAACCGGGACGGGTAGTCGTAGCTCGCCACCCGCAGCCCGATCAGTGCGCAGCCCCCCGCCGCGAGGCCGAGCAGCGCGCCCTTCGCGCCGAGATCGGTGAACGTCCCCACCACGGCACCGACGCCCGCGGCGGCGAGCAGCGCCACCACGACCGAGGCCGGTCCGGGCAGCGGCAGGGCGCGGACGAGCACGGCGACCGCGACGGCCATCGCGCCCACCGTCACCGCGTCCGGGACCGCCGCGAGATGTCCGGCGGCCAGGACCGAGAGGGCGGCCGACGCGACAGTCGCCATCAGCCCCTGCATCCGTTCGTCGGCGCTCGCGTGGCTGCGCAGTTGGAGGACCACGGTGAGCAGCACCCAGACGCCGAGGGTGCCGAGGATGGCGGCCGGTCCGTTCTCCCGGCCCGCGGCGAGCAGCGCGATGTCGGCGACGAGACCACCGGCGAACGCGAGCGCGATGCCCTGCCGGGCCGGCCACATGCCGTTGAGCCGGAACCAGCCGGCCGCGGTCACGGCCTGGAGCAGCACCAGCGGCACGACCAGGGCGTACGACCCGATCGCGGCACCGACGGCGAGCAGCAGCCCGAGTCCCGCGGTGATCGCGGCGGGCTGCATGCCCGGCGCGATGATCGGTGAGCGGCCCTCGGCGCGTGCGCGCTGGGCGTCGGTGATGCGGCTGTTGCCCAGAGTGGTGGGCACGCTGTAACCGGCGGTGTCGAGCGCGGAGGCGGCGGCCGGGCGCGCTTCCGCAGGGGCTGCCGCCCGGACCGGCTCGGCGGCGCCGCCGGCGAGCGGGACCTCCGGAGGCAGCGGGTAGGAGCCGGAGGCGCCGTGCGGCTGCGCGTGCTGCGGATACGGCGCACCGTCGGCCCCGCCGCCGGTCGGCACGGGCTGCACGGGCTGCTGCACGGGCTGAGCGGGCTGGATGGTCGGCTGGTACTGGGTGTCCCAGGTCTGCCCCTCCCAGGTCTGCGTGACCCCGGCGTCGTGCGTGCCGTGGGCCGCGGGCGCGACGGGTTCTCCCGACTGTCCCTCGGGCCACACGGGCCCGGGGTTCGTCCCGGGGGCTCCGGGCGTCCGGTGCGGGTCGTGGGCACCGTGCGCCTGCTGCGGGGCGCCGTACGGGGCCTGCTGCCCGTACGGCTGCGCGCCGTACGTCTCGCCCTCGTACGGCTGCCCTCCGTGGGCCGGGCCACCGTACGAAGACTGGTCGCCGTAGGACTGGCCGCCGTAGGACTGGTCGCCGTACGCCTGCGCGCCGTGGGTCGGGTCGCCGTAGGACTGGCCGCCGTACGAAGGCGAGACGTGGGCCGCGTCGCCGTACGCCTGCTGCCCGTACGACTGCTGTCCATATGTCTGCTGCCCGTACGGCTGCTGTCCGTACGGCTGCGCGGGCTGCGGGTCCTGGCCGTCCGGTCGGCCGTACCCGGGTCCGTACCCGTGGCCCGGATCCTGCCCGTACGGATGCTGGTGATCGTTTCCGTACGGATACTGATGATCGTTACTGCTCATGTGCTGCGGTTCACCCTCCTGCGAACGGCGGGAGCACCTCGACCGTGCCGCCCTCGGCAAGGCGTACGGTCTCATGACCTCGGGTCCCGACGGGGGCACCGTCGATGAGGAACGAGCACCTCTGCAGCACTCGGGTGAGCTCACCGGGGTGCCGCTCGCGCACCGCGTCGAGCGCCTCGGCGAGGGTCACGGCTGTGTACGGCTCCTCCGCTGTCCCGGCGGCGGCCTTGGCGGCGGCCCAGTAGCGGATCGTTCCCGCGGGCATGGCGGCACTCCTCTCGTCTCGCATCAGCTGTCCATCATGAATCACGGTGCCGCCGCCCAGTCGCCGATGCGGGTCAGCAGGCTCTCGTCCGCCGCGTTCTCGGCATGGCCCATGCCGCGTTCCAGCCACAGCTCGGCGCCGTCGCCCGCCGCCTCGGCCAGCATCCGCGGGTGATCCAGCGGGAAGTACGGGTCCTGGTCGCCGTGCACGATCAGCAGCGGGGCCGGGGCGATCAGCCCTGCCGCCTCCACGGGCGCGAGCGGCACCGGATCCCAGTCGTCGCGGTCGATCCGGGTGCGGAACCCGTAGCGGCCGACCAGCCGGCCGACGGGCCGGGTGACCATCCAGTGCAGCCGGCGCATCGGGGCCGTGCCCCGGTAGTACCAGCGGGCAGGGGCGCTCACGGCCACCACCGCGTCCGCGTGCGCCTCCGCGCGTGCTCCGACGCGCCCCTCGCGCTCCACGACCTCGCGGGCCTCCGCGCCCTCCGTCACCCGTCCGGCGTAAAGCGCCCCGTGCCTCAGCACCACGGAGCCGCCCATCGAGAATCCGACGGTCACGACCCGCCGGTGTCCGAGCGCCCGCGCCCACCGCACCGCCGCCGCCAGATCCAGCACCTCGCGGTCGCCCACCGTCGACCGGCCGCCGGAGCCGCCGTGGCCGCGGAAGGAGAACGTGACCACGGCCGCACGCCGGGCGAACACCCCGGCGGCCCGTCGGACGGCGGGCCGGTCCACCGAACCGGTGAACCCGTGCGCGACCACGACCGCAGTACCGTCGAAGGATGTCCCCGCAGCGGCCCCGGCACCCGCCGTACACGGCTCGTACACCGCCTCGATACGGATCCCGTCATCGGTCCGCAATGCAGTGCGCAGAGGACCGGGCGTGATCAAGGGAACAGAGGAACTCCGAATTCGCCCCTCGGACACAGAACTCATGTGGGCTATTCTGCTGGGAAGAGGATCCGGGCAAAGCAGCCCCCGGGTCCTTTTGTGCTTTGCAGGCGTTGTTACGGAGAAGTTTCCACAAGCTCAGCGGTCCCGGGGCGCGGGGCCGCAGCCGTAAGAACCGTATGACAACCGTCGTACGGCAACCCGTGCGAAAGCCCGCACGAAACGTACGAAGAAGTGCCGCATACTCCCCCGGGCCCGAGCCCGGGAGTGCCCCTCTCGCAGGGAACGAGGAGGACCGACGTAATGGGCGAGCGAACCGTGCACGATCACCGACCGACGACCCAGGCAGGTGGGCGGCGATGAGTTCACTGCTGCTCCTGACAAATGCCCTCCAACCGTCGACGGAGGTGCTTCCCGCCCTCGGTCTCCTGCTGCACAGCGTGCGGGTGGCACCGGCCGAGGGCCCCGCTCTCGTCGACACCCCCGGTGCCGACGTCATCCTGATCGACGGCCGCCGCGATCTGCCGCAGGTGCGGTCGCTGTGCCAGCTGCTGCGGTCCACCGGACCGGGCTGCCCGCTGATCCTCGTCGTGACGGAGGGCGGTCTCGCGGCCGTCACCGCCGACTGGGGCATCGACGACGTACTGCTGGACACGGCGGGACCGGCCGAGGTCGAGGCCCGGCTGCGGCTGGCCACCGGCCGGCAGCAGATCGGCTCCGACGACTCGCCGATGGAGATCCGCAACGGCGATCTGTCGGTCGACGAGGCGACGTACAGCGCGAAGCTGAAGGGCCGGGTCCTCGACCTGACCTTCAAGGAATTCGAACTGCTCAAATATCTGGCGCAGCACCCGGGCCGGGTCTTCACCCGCGCCCAGTTGCTCCAGGAGGTCTGGGGCTACGACTACTTCGGCGGCACGCGGACGGTCGACGTCCATGTGCGGCGGCTGCGCGCCAAGCTCGGCCCCGAGCACGAGTCGCTGATCGGCACGGTCCGCAACGTCGGCTACCGCTTCGTCGCACCGGAGAAGGTGGAGCGCGCCGCCGAGGAGGCCAAGGCCCAGGCCGCGGCGGAGGCGGCCGCCGCACCCGTGACCCGCCCGGAGCGCCTGGGGACGGCCGGGGCCGCGGAAGAGGTCCCGGTCCGGCCCGCGCACAGGTAGCGGGTGACAGGTGGACCGGCGCCGGGAGCCCGCTCGCCATCGTGCACCGGGCCGTGACAGGCCCCGCGAACCCGGCCCGGTCCACCTGTCACCCGCTTGGTCCATCCGCGTAGACTGCCGCGCGTGGCCAAGGTGACGCGGGACGATGTGGCGAGACTGGCGGGTACGTCGACCGCGGTCGTCAGCTATGTCATCAACAACGGACCCAGGCCGGTCGCCCCGGCCACGCGCGAGCGGGTACTCGCCGCGATCAAGGAGCTGGGCTACCGGCCCGACCGGGTTGCCCAGGCGATGGCCTCGCGGCGGACCGACCTCATAGGGATGATCGTGCCGGACGCCCGGCAACCGTTCTTCGCGGAGATGGCGCACGCGGTCGAGCAGGCCGCCGCCGAACGCGGAAAGATGGTGCTCGTCGGCAACTCCGACTACCGCGACGAGCGCGAGGTCCACTATCTGCGGGCCTTCCTCGGCATGCGGGTCTCCGGGCTGATCCTGGTCAGCCAGGGCCCCAGCGAGCGGGCGGCGGCCGAGATCGAGGCATGGGACGCGCGGGTCGTGCTGCTGCACGAGCGGCCCGAGGCGATCGACGACGTCGCGGTCGTCACGGACGACATCGGCGGTGCCCAGCTCGCCACCCGTCATCTGCTGGAGCACGGCAACGCGTACGTGGCGTGCCTCGGCGGCGTGGAGTCGACCCCGGCGGTCGGCGACCCGGTCGCCGACCACGTCGAGGGCTGGCGCCGCGCGATGCACGAGTCGGGGCGCTCGACGGAGGGCCGGCTCTTCCAGGCCCCGTACAACCGTTACGACGCCTATCAGGTGGCGCTGAAGCTGCTCGCCGGGCCGGACAGGCCGCCGGCGATCTTCTGCTCGACGGACGACCAGGCCATCGGGGTGCTGCGGGCCGCGCGCGAGCTGCGGATCGATGTGCCCGGGGATCTCGCGGTGGCGGGCTTCGACGACGTGAAGGAAGCCGGGCTGACCGATCCGCCGCTGACGACGGTCTTCTCGGACCGCCCGGCGATGGCACGGGCGGCCGTGGACCTGGTGCTCGACGACTCGCTGCGGGTGCAGGGGTCGCGCCGGGAGCGGCTGAAGCAGTTCCCGTCGGCGCTGGTGGTGCGGCGGTCGTGCGGCTGCGGGGAGCCGGCGACCGGGCGCTGACGATGCCGGTGGTGCGGGGGCCCGGACGGGTCCGTGTCCGCCCGACGCACTGATCCGGACGGGAGTTCCCGTCCGTCATGGACGAGGAGGACGGGAGCTTCCGTCCTCCTCGTCCATGACGGACTCGGCGGGCACGGCGGGCCCGGCAGTGGCCATGGTTCCCCCCGGCGATGGCCCCGTCCGGGTTCACCGGCCGTCGCCGGTTCCCCCATGGAACCTCGTCAGTGCGAACACAATGATGAGGTCGAGCGTCATCATGGGGATGGCCCACGCCGGGTAGTACGGAACGAACATGAACTGGGTGATCAGGCTGATCCCCGCCACTGCCGCACCGGCCCCGCGGCCCCAGCTCTTGTTCGCCAGGACTCCCAGGCCGGCGACGACGAGCGCCACCCCGACCACGAGGTGAATCACGCCCCAAGCGGTCAGGCCGAACCCGTAGGCGTAATGGGACGAGGACGAGAACAGGGTGTCCTGTGCGATGCCGGACGCTCCCATGAGAATGCTGAGCGGCCCGCTGAGCATCAGCGCGGCCCCGGCGAACATGGACGCGCCGCTGACCGTTTCACTGCCGGTCCCCCTGTGCCCCGGCCGTGCCTTGTCCGACATCGCTGTCATGGCCGTCGCCTTCCTGTACAGCGCGGTCACCGACGCACAGAGCCCGTGCGAAGCCGGCCACGCTCCCCTGACAGGATCACCGCAATCCTTCGGCGCCGCGACTGCAGCCCGCCGTGGGGAGACAGCGGACGCCCACCGCACTGCTCGGCACCCGCCCCTCGGGCCGGAACCCCGGGAGTCCGGACCGCTCGCTCCGGCCCACCGGCCCACCGGCCCTCAGGAGACCGGCACGGGCAGCGGCCGTAACTTATATCGGGCATACGCGGTTCTGCCGGGCTTCTCAGGGCGGGCTCAGGCTTCTCTCATCTTCGCCGGACACGCTTTTGGTCATGACAGAGAGCCAGCGCCCGAGCGGCGAGTACCCGATGTACCCCTCGTACGGCAACGGTGACGCGTCCTACCCGCCGCCGCCGTCCTACCAGCCCGCGCAGCCGATCGCGACGGGCCCCGGCACCACGGTGTGGCCCGGCGGGGGCGACGCCGACGGGCACGGCGGCGACGGCGGATACGGGGCCGCCCTCCCGCAGCCCGCGCCCGAGCCGGCCGGGCCCCGGCGGCGGGCGAAGCGGCCGGTCGCGCTCCTGGCGGCCGTGGCGATCGCGGCGGCGGTCGTCGGCGGCGGCACCGCCACCGTCATCAGCCAGCTCACCGGCAACGACGCGAACAACACGGGCAGCGGTGTCGTCCCCGGCACCACCGTCTCGCAGAGCAGCAAGGGCACCGTCGCCGGTGTCGCCAAAGCCGTCTCGCCGATGATCGTCGAGATCAAAGCGACCTCGACCGCGGGCGAGTCCACCGGCTCCGGCGTCGTCATCACGTCCGACGGCGAGGTCGTCACCAACAACCACGTCATCTCCGGCGCCTCGTCGATCAAGGTGACGCTCAGCACGGGCAAGACGTACAGCGCGAAGGTCGTGGGGACCGATTCCGCCAAGGACCTCGCGCTCATCAAGCTCCGGGGCGCGAGCGGGCTGAAAACGGCCACACTGGGCGACTCCTCGGCCGTCGCGGTCGGCGACCAGGTCGTGGCGATCGGCTCGCCGGAGGGCCTCACCGGCACGGTGACCAGCGGCATCGTCTCCGCCCTGAACCGCGATGTCACGGTCGCCAAGGAGGACGGCAACGGCCAGAGCCAGAGCCAGGGCCAGGGCGGGCCGGGCGGTGGCGGACAGTGGCCGTTCGAGTTCGGCGGTCAGCAGTTCAACGGCGACACCGGCAACTCCACCACCACGTACAAGGCCATCCAGACCGACGCCTCGCTCAACCCCGGCAACTCCGGTGGCGCGCTCATCAATATGGACGGCGAGATCATCGGCATCAACTCCGCGATGTACTCGGCGAGTTCGTCCGACGGATCCAGCAGCGCCGGCGCGGGCAGCGTGGGTCTCGGGTTCGCCATCCCGGTGAACACGCTCAAGGCCGACCTCGGCACCCTGCGGGCCGGCAACAGCTCCTGAGGAGACAGTCATGCACCACCCCACGCACACCCCCGGCGGCCCGGCCGACCTGGCCCTGCCCCTCGCTCTCGTCACGGAACTGGCCGTCCGCCGGGCCTCCGAGCCGCCCCGGGTCCCGGAGATCCGCACCACCGCGGGCCGCAAGCGCCGGGCCGCGCGACGACGTGCCGCGGCCGTGCGAGGCTGAGAGCAGCCCGACAGGCACGGAACGAGAAGAGGACAACGAGCGATGAGCCCCGCCGAAGACGATCCACAACGCATCCTGATCGTCGACGACGAGCCCGCCGTACGTGAGGCGCTGCAGCGCAGTCTCGCGTTCGAGGGCTACGGCACCGAGGTCGCCGTCGACGGTCTCGACGCCCTCGCCAGGGCCGAGTCGTACGCCCCCGACCTCATCGTCCTCGACGTCCAGATGCCGCGGATGGACGGCCTGACGGCGGCCCGACGGCTCCGCTCCACCGGCACCACCACACCCATCCTGATGCTCACCGCCCGCGACACCGTCGGCGACCGGGTCACCGGTCTCGACGCGGGCGCCGACGACTACCTGGTCAAGCCCTTCGAGCTGGACGAGCTCTTCGCCCGCATACGGGCCCTGCTGCGCCGCAGCTCGTACGCGGCCGCGGCGGGCGGCGACGTCCCCGACGACAATGTGCTGGCCTTCGCCGATCTGCGGATGAACCTCGCCACCCGCGAGGTCACCCGGGGCACCCGCCGGGTCGAGCTGACCCGTACCGAGTTCACCCTGCTGGAGATGTTCCTGGCGCACCCGCGACAGGTACTGACCCGCGAGCAGATCCTCAAGGCGGTGTGGGGCTTCGACTTCGAACCGAGCTCCAACTCCCTGGACGTGTACGTGATGTACCTGCGCCGCAAGACGGAGGCGGGCGGCGAACCGCGGCTCGTGCACACGGTGCGGGGGGTCGGTTACGCGCTCCGCTCCGGCGGCGGTGACGGATGACCGGGGCCCTGCACCGGCTGCGCGCCCTGCCCCTGCGGACCCGGCTCGCGCTGCTGGTGGCGACGGCGGTGGCGGTCGCGGTGGCGGCGGTCGCGGCGGCCTGCTGGTTCGTGACGCGGGCGCAGCTGGAGAACCAGCTGGACTCCTCGCTGCGCAATGTCTCGGTCAGCGACAACTACGTGCAGCAGCTGTTCACCGCCTGCACCCACCCCGACCGGGCGGTCCCCCCGCCGGTCGGGGGGACGTACACCGTGCAGCTCGTCACCGTGTCCGGGAGCACCTGCACCTCTGCCGGTGCCTCGCCGATCGGTGTGACGGCCGCCGACATCGCCGTGGCCGCCGGTATGCGGGACGACACCCTGCACACGGCCGGCACGAAGAGCGGCAAGAAGATGCGCGTGTACACGTACACGTACGAGACCCGCACCCAGGTGCCCGGCCTGGTCCCGGGAAGCTTCGCGGTCTCCGTCGCCCGCCCGATGAGCGAGGTCGACGACCCGCTGTCGACCCTCGCCTGGGTTCTCCTGATCGTCTCCGGCGTCGGTGTCGTCGGCGCCGGTGCGGCCGGTCTCTGGGTCGCCCGTACCGGTCTGCGCCCCGTCGACGAGCTCACCGAGGCGGTCGAGCACGTCGCGCGGACCGAGGACCTCACCGTCCGCATCCCGGTCGAGGGCGAGGACGAGATCGCCCGGCTGTCCAGCTCCTTCAACTCGATGACCGCTTCCCTCGCCAGCTCCCGCGACCGCCAGGCCCAGCTGATCGCGGACGCCGGCCACGAGCTGCGGACACCGCTCACGTCCCTCCGTACCAACATCGAGCTCCTCGCCCGCAGCGACGACACCGGCCGGGCCATCCCGGCGGACGACCGCAGGGCCCTGATGACGTCGGTGAAGGCCCAGATGACCGAGCTGGCCTCGCTCATCGGCGACCTTCAGGAGCTGGCCCGCCCCGACGCGGCGCACCCCGGCCCGCTCCAGGTCGTCGCGCTGCACGACATCGCGGACACCGCCCTGGAACGCGCCCGTCTGCGCGGTCCCGAGCTCACGATCCGGGCGGACCTGACGCCCTGGTACGTACGGGCCGAACCGGCCGCGCTGGAGCGGGCGGTGGTCAACGTCCTGGACAACGCGGTCAAGTTCAGCCCGCCCCACGGCACGATCGAAGTCGCCCTGCGCGAGGGAGAACTGACGGTCCGGGACCATGGCCCCGGCATTCCCGCCGACGAACTCGCGCACGTCTTCGAACGCTTCTGGCGCTCCCCGTCCGCCCGCCAGCTCCCCGGTTCGGGCCTCGGCCTGTCGATCGTCGCCCGCACGGTCCAGCAGGCGGGCGGCACGGTCACGCTGCGCCCGGCGGAGGGCGACGGCACGGAAGCGGTGATCCGCCTGCCGGGGGCTCCGCAGCCGCCGCCGGGGCTGTGAGGCGGGGAAATACGGATGTCCGCCCAGGCGTCGCGCCCCAGTCGGCCGGAGACGCACGGTGACCACGCCCGAGCCCCGGGGCACGCAGCGGGCGCCGCTCAGAGCCGACGCCGGAACTCGGCGGCGAACTGAGGCGCCCCGCCGACCACACGGCGCGGCACCGCGCCGCGCCGTCACGGCGTCCGCACACACCCCGTCCCCACACGCCCCGCCCTCACGCACCCCGTCCCCACACGCCCCGCCCTCACGCACCCCGTCCCCACACGCCCCGCCCTCGTGCGTCCCGTCCGCCGCAGTGACCGGACCGCCCGGCCGTCCGGTCACCGATCCAGCGGGTTGTGCCTGATCAAGGATTCGACCAGCCCCGACCGGGTGGCGGGAAAGTCCAGCGGGACGATGCCGAGCCCGGTCCAGCCGGTCGCGCCGGAGCCGTCGAGGAACGACTGCACCTGTGGATTGAGCCGGTCCGCGTTCCAGCGCGGCGGCATCAGGGCGGCGGTGCTGACGTAGTTCACGTACAGCTTTCCCGGCTGCTGCGCGGCCTTGCGGAACTGGGCCTCGATCTTGGGGTACTTGGCGAACGGCTCCGCCATGTAGTCGTCCTGGATGTCGAAGAGCGCAAAGTCGCCGTAACGGACCCCGGGCAGACCGCCGTTGTCGGCGAGCAGGACGACCTTGCCGCGTGCCCCGCCCAGCGCGGGCAGCGCCGCGTCGATGTGGAACAGCGGCCGCCATCCCTTGCTGTCGAGGTAGAGGTCGAAGATCCGACGGAACTCGGCGTCGCTCTCCTGCGAGTACTCCTGCTTGACCCGCATCAGCACGGTCTCGGTGGGCCGCTCGGCCAGGAAGTCCCAGCAGGCGCCGAGCACATCGCCGAACATCAGGTTCTGGTACGAGGCGCCGTGATGGATCGCGAAGGAGTCACCGGTGACCCGGCACCGTACGTCGAGGAAGCGCAGCCCACTGCCCAACTGCTCCGCGATCGTCGTGTTCTGACACTCCGTCCAGGGGCCGCCGTATCGGGCGCCGGAGTCGTGCGACCCGGGGATCGTGAGGCGTTGCAGCGCGGTGGCGTCGGGGATGCCGCTCATCCAGTCCTGGGTGGTGAGGGCCCGACGGGGCCCGGCGACGGCCGGTCCCGCGCCGACGAGGACCGTGGTGGTGGCGGCGAGGGCGCCGGCCAGGAAGTTCCTGCGTGTACCGGTGTACGGGCTCATGCGGGGATGCCTCCGTCTGCCGTGGGGGGTCAGCGGTCAGATTATGACCGGCACACGTCATTCCTGGAACAGCGCCGCGTCACGGCGTCCGCCCGAAGTGCGCCTTCATGGCGTCACCCCGGCAAGCCCCGGCGCGCGGGCCCGGGATCCTCTTCGCCGGGCGATTCGCGCATGCCTCGAAGCGGTGACAGGACGTACGGGAGGATGCTCGACGTCATGCCGACGGCCCCGATCCACAACGTGGTCCGGGCTCCGAACACCGAGCCCGAGACTCCCCCCAGGAACCCGCCGAGCGGAATGCCGCCCCAGGACACGAACCGGGCCGTCGCGCTCGTGCGGCCCAGAAGGCGATCCGGTGTGAGGGTCTGCTGGAAGCTGGACTGGGCCACAAAGCGGATCACCCCGCCCAGGGAGAGGGAAGCGAGTCCGAGCGCGGCCACGTACACGCCCCACCCCGGATGCGCCATCGGCATCAGAACGGTCGGCGGACAGGTGAGAAGTGGTGCGAGCCAGATGACCGGACCCTGCCCGACCCGCTTCGAGACCCGGGTCGCCGACAGCGCGCCCAGCAGGGCTCCACAGCCCATTCCCGACAGAATGAGGCCGATACCGAAGGAACCGAGGTCCATCTCCCTCTTCAGAAAGACCAGCAACATGGTCTGGTACATGACCAGGAAGAGGTTGAACATCGCATCCCCCAGAATGATCGCGCGCAGGGCGGGATGCTTGAGAACGAATGCCAATCCCTCTTTGATGTCCCGAAGCAGCCGAGGGTGCTCGCTCCGCTCCGGTTTCTGCTCGCGTTTGCGGATACCGGTCGCGAGCAGACCCGACATCGCCATCCCGGCCGAACTCACCAGAAGCGTCGCAGGGGCTCCGAGCCAGCCGATCAGCGGCCCCGCCATCCCTGGTCCACCGATACTGGTCACCGAGCGTATCGCCGAGAGTTTCGAGTTCCCTTCGACAAGATTGCCGCGCCCCACCAGGTGCGGCAGATAGCTGACGTACGCGACGTCGAAGAAGACCGTCAGCACGCCGTGAGCCAACGCGACGGCGTAGAGCCACCAGATCGTCAGAACGTCCGACCACCACGCCACCGGTATCGTCGCGAGGGTCACCGCCCTCGCGAGATCCGTGCTGATCATCACCGATCGCTTGCGCATGCGGTCCACCCATGCGCCCGCCGGCAGCCCGACCAGGAGCGAGCCTGCCGTGGTCGTCGCGGTCAGCACTCCGACCTGGAACTCGTCGGCGTCCAAGGCCACGATGGCGACCAGGGGCAGTGCCAGAAAGATGATGCGGTCGCCCAGTTGACCGAGCGCAGTGGCAGCGGACAGGCGCCCGAAGTCCGCATCGCGCAGGAGTCCGAGCCGGGGGGACATCGACATGCGGGTCACCTGCCGCCGGCTTGAGAGGTCACTGCGCCGGCTTCGACGGGCTGCGGCCGGTCGACTCCGAACTCGTAGGCCACTTCCCGGCGCACGTCCGGAATGACCATGTCGGCGGTTTCCACCGGACGTCCCCCGGTGTCGTAGATGGTCCGCTCGATCTGGAGCACCAGGTCCCCGACGCCGATCCCCAACAGGTTCGCCTGTACTCGGGTGGCACGCGCCGGGCGCGGGAGTTCGACCACGGTCTCGATGTCCACGCCGATGAGCCGCATGCGCGCGACCACCCCCTTTCCCGCGAGGGGGCCCGTCTCGGGCAGCACGATCGGCGTTCCGCCCGTGATGGCCATCGGCTCCCAGGATTCGGAGAGCTGGACGGGCTGCCCGTCGGCGAGGAATTCGTAGTGCGTGTTGACGCAGAGGTCCCCGGGACCGATGGCCAGCCTCTCGGCGATCGCCTCGGGGGCGGGGACCCGCGCCCGGCTGTGCGCATCCCAGGCGCCGGCCCTGCCCCGCTCCTCCATGCCGGCGAGGAAGCGGGGGCCGCCCCGGCGTTCGCGGTGCCGCGAGCGGACCATCCGAAGGCGCTCGCGCGGCGTGCGGACGTAGGTGCCCGAGCCCGCGCGTCCTTCGAGGAGGCCCATGACGATCAAACCGTCGACGGCCCTCTGCGTGACGTTGCGCCCGACCCCGTACTCCTCGGCGAGCCGCGCCCGGGACGGCAGGCGCTCCCCGATTCCCCACTCTCCCGCGAGAATCCGTGCACGCAGCGAGTCGGCGACTGCGAGGTACTGCGCCTCTCGGGGCATGTGCGACCCTCCGGTTGCTCTGCTGCGCGGCAGCTGGTGATTCCAGGCCGAGTCGGCAAGCTACTGCACCGGGCGGAAGCTACTGGAGCAGAAACACGTTCGGTGCGCGAGGGCGCTCGACGGGCGGCAGCACGGGCGGGGCCCTTTCTGGTGGACCGCGACGAGGAGCGCCATGTGACTCCGTCCGGCCAGGCCACCGGAGAACGCAGTGGGGCGGTGGGCCCGCCGGCCCACCGCCCCACTCACCCGCGTACGGGAGTTACTGGATGACCGTGATCCGGTCCGTCGCCGGCGGGGCCAGCGGCGCGGCGGCCGTCGAGTGGGCCGCCAGGTAGGCGTTGAAGACATCCAGGTCGGAGGGGCCGACCAGCTTGTTGGTGCCCTGGCCGAGTGCCGCGAAGCCGTCGCCGCCGCCCGCCAGGAACTCGTTCATGGCGACGCGGTAGGTCTTCGCGGGGTCGATCGCCTCACCGTTCAGCTTGATGGTGTCGGTGACCACGCGGGCCGCGCCCGTCTTCGTCATGTCCAGGGTGTAGGTGAGGCCCCTGGACACCTGAAGGATCTTCGGGCTGGCCTCGTTGGAGCCGCTGACCTGCTGCTGGAGTGCGGTGACCAGCTGGGCGCCGGTCAGGTCGACGACGTTCATCATGTTGGTGAACGGCTGCACGGTGAAGGACTCGCCGTACGTCACCACCCCGTCGCCCTCACTGCCGGTCGCCTTGTAGACCAGGTCCGCGCGGATACCGCCCGGGTTCATGAAGGCGACGACCGCCCCGCCCTTGTCCGCCGGGGCCAGGCCCTCCAGCTGGGCGTCCGCGATCAGGTTGCCGAGCGGCTTCTCGGGGGCCGTGGAGCCGCGGCCGTTGATGTCGGCGGTGATGTAGCCCTGCGGCTTGTTCGCGATGGGCGCCGCGAGGGCGTTCCAGCGGGCGATCAGGGCCGTCATGTCGTTGGCCTTGGGCTGGTCCCGGCTGACGATGTGGTTGACCGACTTCGGGTTCGAGGCACTGGCCGACTTCACCGACGTACGCACGATGTCGTGGGTGCGGCGGTCGTAGGTGAGGGTCGTGTCGGTGTAGAGCTTGCCGAACGACGATGCCGAGGTGACCATGCGCGGGTTGCCCGCCGGGTCCGGGATCGTGCAGACGTATGCCTGGTGGGTGTGGCCGGTGACCAGCGCGTCGACCTTGGGCGTGATGCCCTTGGCGATGTCGACGATCGGCCCGGAGATGCCGTCACCGGCGCCGGAGCTGTCGCAGTCGTAGTTGTACGAGGTGGAGGCCGGCTGACCGCCCTCGTGGATCAGCGCGACGATGGACTTGACGCCCTGACGGTCCAGCTCCTTGGCGTACTTGTTGATCGTCTCGATCTCGTCGTGGAACTTCAGGCCCTTGACGCCGTTGGCCGTGACGATGTTCGGCGTGCCCTCCAGGGTCACCCCGATGAAGCCGATCTTGACGCCGTTCTTCTTCCACACCGTGTACGGCTTGAGGATCGGCTTGCCGGTCTTCTCGTTCGTCACGTTGGCGGCGAGGTACGGGAAGTCCGCACCCTTGAACTTCTTGCCCTGCTCGTAGCAGCCCTCGACCGGGTGGCAGCCGCCGTTCTGGAGGCGGGCCAGTTCGGTGGCGCCCTCGTCGAACTCGTGGTTGCCGACGGTCGTCACATCGAGGTCGATCTTGTTGAGCGCCTCGATGGTCGGCTCGTCGTGGAAGAGACCGGACAGCAGCGGGCTCGCGCCCACCATGTCACCGCCGGCCGCGGTGATCGAGTACGGGTGTCCCTTGCGCGCGGTACGGAGCGAGGACGCGAGGTACTCGACGCCACCGGCCGGGATCGCCTTGGTCGTACCGTCGGCCTGCGTCTCGTTGACGGTGCCCGCCGAGCCGGCCGGCGGCTCCAGGTTCCCGTGCAGGTCGTTGAAGGACAGCAGCTGTACGTCGACGGTGTTGGCCGGCTTGTGCTGCCCGTTGCCCTGGGATTTTTCCTGGGCCCCGGCCGGCATCGCGGCGACGAGCGCGCCGACGGTGGCGAGCCCGGCCGCGGCGGCGAGCACCCGCCGGGTCGCGCGGTTCTTCTGCGGTGTCGCTGACATCGGTCCCCTTGTGAGTTCAGCGTGAGATGTGAGGGTGATGGCGAGTCTGGAGACTTCGTGCCGCAGCCTAGGGTCAACGCGCGTAGCGCGACAGGTGTACGGGGTTACGAACTGGTTGCCATGCGGTCGGAACCGGGGCCAACTTCCGCTTATCGCCCGCATGGCGCACATATAAGGGCAGAAGCACCCCTCCGCGCCTGCCGTGTCCCACCTCATCCCCCTGCGCGGCGCCGCATCCGGCCCTGGCGACCGATCCCCCGCGGCAGCGAGCCGGCCGACGACCGGGCTCGGCGCGTCGGCACCGCTCCCGCCCGGCACCCGGGCGCGGTGGTCCGCCCGCCTCGTGCCCGCCTCGTCGGCGCCGTTCGCCGAAGCCCCCGGGAGCTCCCGCGCGGCGCCCGACCCCCGCCGTCCAGGGCCCGTCCGGCAGCCCGCGCCCCCGCAAGCCGCCCGACGCCCGCCCCGTCCCCGTACGCTCGTACACATGACGACTGACGTACCTCTCCCCGCCCCCGGACGTGAGATCCAGACGCTCGACGCGCTCTCCCCCGAACAGGCCGACGCCGTGTCCGGTCTGCTCGCCGAGGCGGCCCGGTCCGACGGCAGGCAGGCCGTGTCCGAGCAGGGCCGGCTGCAGCTGCGGGGCGGACGGCGTGAGGGCGTGCGGCATCTGCTGCTGACCAGCGGGACGGTCCTGGTCGGGTATGCGCAGCTGGAGGACACCGACCCCGTCGAGGCGCCCGCCGCCGAACTGGTCGTGCATCCGGCGTACCGCGGACAGGGACACGGGCGGGCGCTGGGCGCGGCGCTGCTCGCCGTGACCGGGAAGCGGCTGCGGGTGTGGGCGCACGGCGGGAAGTCCGCGGCCCGGCATCTCGCACAGGTCCTCGGTCTCTCCCTCTTCCGCGAACTGCGCCAGCTGCGCCGCCCGTTGAGCCCGCTGGACATCGCCGAGCCGGTGCTGCCGCCCGGTGTCACCATCCGCACCTTCGTGCCCGGCGAGGACGACGCCGCCTGGCTCGCGGTGAACCGGGCCGCGTTCGCCCACCACCCCGAACAGGGCTCACTGACCCAGCGCGACCTGGACGACCGCAAGGCGGAGCCCTGGTTCGACCCGAAGGGGTTCTTCCTGGCCGAGCGCGACGGCGAGCTGATCGGCTTCCACTGGACGAAGGTGCACGCCGAGGAGCACCTCGGCGAGGTGTACGTCGTCGGCATCCGGCCCGACGCGCAGGGTGGCGGGCTCGGCAAGGCGCTCACCGCGATCGGGCTGCACCATCTGGCCGCCGAGGGGCTGCCGACCGCGATGCTCTACGTCGACGCGGACAACAAGGCGGCCCTGGCCGTCTACGAACGGATGGGCTTTACGACGCACGAGGTGGACCTGATGTACCGCACGGAGTCCTGAGCCGCGGCAAAAAAGAAGGGGCGGCGCCGCTTGACGCCGCCCCTTCCTTGCATCACCATTTCACTACTTCATTAGTGAAAGGAGTGAACATGGCAGAGTCCGCAGCGGTCGAGTACCGCATCGACCGGCGCAGCGGTATCGCCACGTACCTCCAGATCGTCCAGCAGACCAAGCAGGCCCTGCGCCTCGGTCTGCTGGAGCCCGGCGACCGGCTGCCCACCGCGCGCGAGGTCGTCGAGGCCACCGCCATCAACCCGAACACCGTGCTCAAGGCGTACCGGGAACTGGAGCGCGAGGGCCTCGTCGAGGGCCGGCGAGGGCTCGGCACCTTCGTCACACGGACCCTCGGCGGCGTGGCGGCCGCCGACGACGCGCCGCTGCGCGCCGAGCTCGCCGACTGGGCCCGCCGGGCCCGCACGGCCGGACTGGAGAAGGACGACGTGAGCGCGCTCTTCACCGCCGTACTGGACAAGACCTACGAGGGGGATCAGGCCGGATGACAGGCGCTGCGATCGAGGCCGTCGGCCTCGGCATGAAGTACCGGGGCAGGGGCGGGGGCTGGGTGCTTCGCGACTGCTCGTTCCGGCTGCCCACCGGGCGCGTGTGCGCCCTCGTCGGCCCCAACGGCGCGGGCAAGTCCACCCTGCTCGCCCTGGTGGCCGGTTTTCTGCGCCCCACCGAGGGGACGGTACGGGTGCTGGACGGGGCGCCGGGCGAGGCGCGGGCCCGGACGGCCTTCGTGGCCCAGGACAAGCCGCTCTACCCGCAGTTGACGGTGGCCGAGACCCTCTGGGCGGGAGCCGGACTGAACCCCGGGACATGGGACCAGGACACCGCCGAACGCATCGCCGGGGAGCTTCCGCGCGGCGCCCGGGTCCGTCATCTCTCCGGCGGCCAGCGCACCCGGCTCGCCCTGGCCCTCGCGCTCGGCAAGCGGCCCGAACTGCTCCTGCTGGACGAGCCGATGGCCGACCTCGACCCGCTCGCCCGCCACCAGCTGATGGGCGCCCTGATGGCCGAGGCCGCCGAACACTCCACCACCATCGTGATGTCCTCGCACATCCTCACCGAGCTGGAGGGCGCCTGCGACTACCTCCTGCTCGTCGACAACGGCCGGGTCCGCCTCGGCGGCGAGACGGACGATCTGCTCGCCGCGCACACGCTGCTCACCGGCCCGGTACGGGACACCGCACCGCACACCGTCGTCGAGTCCCGCACCGCGGGGCGTGTGCAGACCACCCTCGTACGGATGGAGGGCCCGGTGGACACCGGCGTCTGGGAGACCGCGGAACCCTCGCTGGAGGAACTGCTGCTCGCACATCTGCGGTCGCCGGAGGCTCCCGCCCTGCTCACCCCGAGCGCCGTGACCGGCAAGGAGGTGGCGGCCGTATGAGCGCCATCGGTCTGTTCGGCCCGGCCCGGGTCGTCGTACGCCAGCACCGCCTCACCCTGTGGATCGTCGCCGGCCTCGCACTCACGGGGATCGCCGCCGTGGTCGCCACCGCCCTGTGGGCGGCCTCCGCCTCCGACACCTTCGCGGGCACCGACTGCTCGGTGGAGAACACCGTCCGGGGATGCGGCGACACCGTCCGCCACTTCCTCGACTCCCAGCTCCGCCTCAGCCGCGCCGTCGCCTACGCGGACCTGGTGATGTTCCTCCTGCCCGCGTTCATCGGCATGTTCGTCGCAGGCCCGCTGATCGGACGGGAGCTGGAGAGCGGCACGTACAGGCTGTCCTGGTCCCAGTCGCTCTCGCCCGCGCGCTGGCTCGCCGCGAAGCTCGCCGTGCCCGCCGTGCTGACCCTGGCCGGGGTCTCCGTGCTGTCCGCCGTCTCCGCCTGGGCCTGGTCGCGGGCGAAGACGACCCACTACCCGAGGGACTGGTACGAACGGGAGGTCTACGGCGCGATGGGCACCGTGCCCGTCGGCTACGCCCTCCTCATGCTGGCGCTCGGTGCGCTCGCCGGGCTGCTGCTGCGGCGCACCGTCCCCGCGATGGTCGTGACGGTGATCGGATACGGAGCACTCGTCATGGCCCTGAACTCCGTGCGCGACGGTCTGTGGCCGACACTGACGGCGACATCCCGCCTGGAGGACGGCCACCGGTTCCCGGAGGGGGTCGCCGACGCCGGGCAGGGCTGGCTCACCAGCGGCGGGGAACGGCTGTCCGCCGACGTCTGCCGGACCGCCGCCGACCTCGACAGCTGCCTGGCCGACAAGAACATCACCCTGCGCTACCTCGACTACCACCCCGCCTCGCACTTCTGGCCGCTCCAGCTCGTCGAGACCGGCATCCTGCTCGCCCTCGCCGTCGTCGCGGTCGCGCTCTCCTTCCGGGTGCTGCGCCGCCGTCACGCCTGAGTCGAACGCCGTTCCGGGCCCCGCACACGGGCCCGGAACGGCCCCTGTGACGCATCCGCGCACCCGCACACCGCTTCCTGCACGTCATGTCGCCGTTACCGGCCATTCAGAAGGGCTTGCGACCCTCTCAGGATGCAGCCAGCTGTGCCGACCCCCCACCATGGGAGAAATCCCGGCGGAGACCGCGCGAACCACACGAACCGTGCGTTTAACGCGATCTCCACACCCTCCGGCGCGCCCTCGAAGCCCCTGACGCGGAAGAATGGGGGCATGAGCCAGCAGCCCAGCTCCGAGGTCCCGGTCAAGCCCACCGTGCAGCCGTCGGTGGGCACGCTCGCCGCGCACCGGCCGCATGCCGTCGCTTCGTCGGCGTCCAACGGAGCGCTGTCCACCCGGGCCGACCTCGATCCCGACATCGACGCCGACGTCGACGCGTACGAACCCGATGTCGACGGCGACGAGCTGCCCCACGGCCGTTTCCTGGACCGGGAGCGCAGTTGGCTGGCGTTCAACGAACGCGTACTCGAACTGGCCGAGGACCCGGCGACCCCCCTGCTCGAACGGGCTAATTTCCTCGCCATCTTCGCCTCGAACCTGGACGAGTTCTTCATGGTCCGGGTGGCCGGGCTGAAGCGCCGCATCGCCACCGGTGTGGCCACCCGCTCCGCCTCCGGCCTCCAGCCCCGCGAGGTCCTCGACCTGATCTGGACCCGCTCGCGCGAACTCATGGCCCGGCACGCCGCCTGCTACCAGCAGGACGTCGCCCCCGCCCTGTCCGACGAGGGCATACAGCTGATCCGCTGGCCCGAGCTGACCGAGAAGGAACAGGCCCGCCTGTTCACCTTCTTCCGGCAGCGCGTCTTCCCCGTGCTGACCCCGCTGGCCGTCGACCCGGCGCATCCCTTCCCGTACATCTCGGGCCTCTCGCTCAACCTGGCCGTCGTCGTACGCAACCCGGTCAGCGGCCACCGCCACTTCGCCCGGGTCAAGGTGCCGCCGCTGCTGACCCGCTTCCTGGAGGCGTCGCCGCAGCGGTACGTGCCCATAGAGGACGTCATCGCCGCCCACCTCGAAGAGCTCTTCCCGGGCATGGAGGTCCTCGCCCACCACATGTTCCGGGTCACCAGGAACGAGGACCTGGAGGTCGAGGAGGACGACGCCGAGAACCTCCTGAAGGCCCTGGAGAAGGAACTCATGCGGCGCCGCTTCGGCCCGCCGGTCCGCCTGGAGGTCGAGGAGTCCATCGACCCGTACGTGCTGGACCTGCTCGTCCGCGAGCTGAAGGTGTCCGACGCCGAGGTCTACCCGCTGCCCGGTCCGCTCGACCTCACCGGGCTCTTCGGCATCGCCTCCCTGGACCGGCCCGAGCTGAAGTTCCCCAAATTCATCGCGGGCACCCACCGCGATCTCGCCGAGGTCGAATCCGCCTCCGCGCCCGACATCTTCGCCGCCCTGCGCGAACGCGACGTGCTCCTGCACCATCCGTACGACTCGTTCTCCACCTCCGTACAGGCGTTCCTGGAACAGGCCGCGAGCGACCCCGACGTGCTGGCCATCAAGCAGACCCTGTACCGGACTTCGGGCGACTCACCGATAGTGGACGCCCTCATCGACGCCGCCGAGTCCGGCAAGCAGGTCCTCGTGCTCGTCGAGATCAAGGCCCGCTTCGACGAGCAGGCCAACATCAAGTGGGCGCGCAAGCTGGAGGAGTCCGGCTGCCACGTCGTCTACGGGCTCGTCGGTCTCAAGACCCACTGCAAGCTCTCGCTCGTCGTCCGCCAGGAGGGCGACACACTGCGCCGCTACTCGCACGTGGGCACCGGCAACTACCACCCCAAGACCGCCAGGCTGTACGAGGACCTCGGGCTGCTGACCGCCGACCCGCAGGTCGGCGCGGACCTCTCGGACCTCTTCAACCGGCTCTCCGGCTACTCCCGCCGCGAGACCTACCGCCGTCTCCTGGTCGCCCCGAGGTCCCTGCGCGACGGGCTGATAGGCCGGATCAACAAGGAGATCACGCACCAGCGGGCCGGGCGGAGCGCCTACGTCCGCATCAAGGTCAACTCGATGGTCGACGAGGCGATCATCGACGCCTGTTACCGGGCCGCGATGGCGGGCGTGCCGGTGGACATCTGGGTGCGCGGCATCTGCGCGATCCGCCCCGGCGTCCCCGGGCTCTCCGAGAACATCCGGGTCCGCTCGATACTGGGCCGCTTCCTCGAACACTCCCGGGTCTTCTCCTTCGGCAACGGCGGCGAACCCGAAGTGTGGCTCGGCAGCGCCGACATGATGCACCGCAACCTCGACCGCCGGATCGAAGCACTGGTCCGGGTCACCGACCCCGCCCATCGCGCCGCCCTCAGCCGTCTCCTGGAGACCGGCATGGCCGACACCACCTCGTCCTGGCACCTCGGTTCCGACGGCAACTGGACCCGGCACGCCACGGACGCGGACGGCCAGCCGCTGCGGCACGTACAGGAAATGCTCATTGACGCCCGGAGGCGCCGGCGTGCGACGCCATGACCACCAGACGACGCAGGCGGACCTTACGGCAGGGGCGGTGCTCGCGCCCTACCTGCAGGAACAGGCCGCCGAATTCCTGCGCAGCCTGCGCCTGCACCGCGAGAACAGCGCCCCCACGGACGCCGGCAGCCACGCCGCCGAGGAAGCCGCCGGTGCGCTGCGCCGCTCGTCCCGGCGGATCGGCGGCACACTGCACACCTTCCGGGCAGCACTGGACACGGCCTGGGCCGAACAGCTCCGCACCGAACTGGCCTGGCTCTCGGGCACCCTGGCCCGGGAACACGCCTACGCGACCCGGCTGAACCGGCTCCTCGAAGCGCTGCACACCCTGCCCGGCACCTCGCTGCCCGCGGCCCGGACGGGAACCGGCTCCGGATCCGGCGCCGACAGCAAGGAGCGCGCGGCCCTCGGTGTCGGCGCGGCCCGCGCCGGTGCGCTGCTGGAACGACAGCTGACCCTCGCCCGGACCCGCGCCCACTCCGCGGCCCTCCAGGCGCTCGGCTCCTCCCGCTTCCACGCGGTGGCCGACGCCGTCGCGCTGCTCGCCTCCGAGGTCCCGCTCGCCACGACGGCCACCGCGCCGGCCGAGGAGATGCTGCACGGACCCGCCGGCCGGGCCGAACAACAGCTGCTCGGCGCGGTGGCCGCCCTCCCCTCGGACAAGGCGGTCGAGCCGTACAACGAGGCACAGGACGCGCCCTGGCACCGGACCCGGCTGCTGCTGCGGCTGCACCGGTACGCCCGCGAGGTGATGCGGGGTGCCCCCGATCCGGCCCTGGCCGCGTCGGGGCAGGCGCTCGACCTGCACCGGGACGCCGCGGAGGCGGCGGCCGCGGCGGCGTCGGCGGCCCGCACCCCCCGGATCGCGCCCGCCACCGCGTACGCCCTGGGGGTGCTCCACGCCGATCAGCGGCACGAGGTGGAAGCGGCGCGCAGTGTGTTCCGGGAGAGCTGGCCGTACACGGCGGCAGCGGTGGTCGCACCGTGACTTCACCAGCGGATGACCGCGGCGGCAGGCGCACCGCGACCGGACCCGTGCTCGCCGCGGGGTGTGTGCTGTGGCGCCGGTCGGAACACTCCGGCGATCTGGAGGTCTGCCTGGTCCACCGGCCCCGTTACGACGACTGGTCGCACCCCAAGGGCAAGCTGAAGCGCGGCGAGTCCGCGCTGGACGGCGCGGTGCGCGAGGTCCTGGAGGAGACGGGCCACCACTGCGCGCCGGGCGCCCCGTTGCCCACCGTCCGGTACACCGTGAACGGGCGTCCCAAAGAGGTCGCCTACTGGGCGGCCGAGGCGACCGGCGGCGCCTTCGTACCGAACGCCGAGGTCGACCGGGTGAGCTGGCTCTCCCCGGCGACGGCCCGCGCGCGGCTCACCCGGTCCCACGACCGGGACGTGCTGGACGCCCTGCTCGCCGGCCTGCCGAGCGCCTGACGGGGCGATCGTCTGACGCGGCCGATCACCTGACGGGGCCGATCACCTGACGGGGCCGATCACCTGACGCGGCGGGAGCCGGGCCCGTCGAGGGGCGAGCCGGGGCATCGAGGGGCGAGCCGGGCCGTCGAGGCCACCGGGCGCGAGGCCGAATCCCTCGGCGGGAAAGCCGGGCCCGTCGAGGCCACGGGGCGATCACGGGGCTCCCGTTCACCGGCAGAGGGCCCGCGTCCCGCACCGGCGCGGGAGAACCGCACCGTCCGACACGGTTCACCTCCCGTTCACTCTCCCCCGTAGGCGGCTTCACCTGTTCTGCCTAACTTCGGCTGTGCACGGTGCGCGGCGCAACGCCGGAGCACCCACCACCTCGCACGCCGTCGTAGAACGAAAAGACCTCGGCGGCTCCTGGAAGGAACACCCGAAAGTGAAGCTTCAGCGCAAGAACCGGCTTCGTGCCACCGCGCTCGGTGCCCTCGCCGTCTCCGGCGCCCTGGTCCTCACGGCGTGCGGTTCGGACAACAACAGCGAGGGATCCACCAGCGGCGGCAAGACGAGCGCCGCGTCGAACGTCAAGTGCGACGGCGCCAAGGGCCAGCTGCTCGCCTCCGGCTCCAGCGCGCAGAAGAACGCCATGGACCTGTGGGCGAAGAACTACATGGCCGGCTGCTCGGGCGTCGAGATCAACTACAAGTCGTCCTCCTCCGGTGAGGGCATCGTCGCCTTCAACCAGGGCACGGTCGGCTTCGCCGGTTCCGACTCGGCGCTGAAGCCCGAAGAGGTCGCCGACTCGAAGAAGATCTGCAAGACCGGCCAGGGCATCAACCTGCCGATGGTCGGCGGCCCGATCGCCATCGGCTACCACCTGGAAGGCGTCGACAACCTCACGCTGGACGCCCCCACCCTCGCCAAGATCTTCGACACCAAGATCAAGAAGTGGAACGACCCGGCGATCGCCAAGCTCAACAAGGGCGCGAAGCTGCCGGACAAGGCGATCCAGCCCTTCCACCGTTCCGAGGACTCCGGCACCACGCAGAACCTCGGCAAGTACCTGGGTGCCGCCGCCCCGAGCGACTGGAAGTACGAGGCCGAGAAGAAGTGGCCGGCCCCCGGTGGCCAGTCCGCGGTCAACTCCTCCGGTGTCGCCGCCCAGGTGAAGCAGGTCGACGGCTCGATCGGCTACTTCGAGCTCAGCTACGCCACCTCGCAGTCGATCCCCACCGTCGACATCGCCACCGGTGCCGCCGCCCCGGTCAAGGCCTCCTCGGAGAGCGCCTCCAAGGCCATCGCCGCCGCCAAGATCAAGGGCACCGGCAAGGACCTGGCGCTCGACCTCGACTACACCACCAAGGCCGACGGCGCCTACCCGATCGTCCTGGTGACCTACGAGGTCGTCTGTGACAAGGGCAACAAGGCCGAGACCCTGCCCACGGTGAAGTCCTTCCTGAACTACACCGCCGGTGACGAGGGCCAGAAGCTCCTCGGCGACGCGGGCTACGCGCCGATCCCGGCCGAGATCAACGCCAAGGTCCGCGAGACCATCGGCTCCCTCTCGTAACCGAGGCGCCCGACCGAGGCACAGAGCCTCACGCACGCCGGCAACACCAGTAGCAACGTCAGCAACACAGCGCAGGCCGGTCCGGTGCACCCCTCCGGACCGGCCCGCCACCACCCATCCGGTGCACCGCCGCCAGGGGAGCCACACCGCTCCCCCACACAGACCGGAAAGACCATGGCTTCCACCACACCGATAGACACGCCGCCGGCGCCGCCCGCGGCGCGCAAGCGCGTCAGGCCGAATACCGGGCGCGCGGGCGACAAGGTCTTCCTGGGCCTCTCCAGGGGCTCGGGCATCCTGCTGCTCGTGATCATGGCGTCGATCGCCGTGTTCCTCACCTATCGCGCCGCGCTCGCCATCTCCAAGGACGAGGGCAACTTCTTCACCACCCTGGACTGGAACCCGGCCGGCGACCCGCCGGTCTTCGGCATCGCGGTCCTCCTCTTCGGCACGATCGTCAGCTCGATCGTCGCGATGGCCATCGCCGTCCCGGTCGCTGTCGGCATCGCCCTGTTCATCTCGCACTACGCGCCGCGCAAGCTGGCCGCGCCCCTCGCGTACGTCGTCGATCTGCTCGCCGCAGTGCCGAGCATCGTGTACGGCATCTGGGGCGCCCTCTTCCTGGTCCCGTACCTGGAGGGCCTGAACCTCTGGCTCGACCAGTTCTTCGGCTGGACGTACCTCTTCGAGAAGACCGAGGTCGGCGTCGCCCGCTCGCTCTTCACCGTCGGCATCCTGCTCGCGATCATGATCCTGCCGATCGTGACCAGCGTCAGCCGCGAAGTCTTCCTCCAGGTCCCGAAGATGAACGAGGAAGCCGCCCTCGCCCTCGGCGCCACCCGCTGGGAGGTCATCCGCCTCTCGGTGCTGCCCTTCGGCCGCTCCGGCGTGATCTCCGCCTCGATGCTGGGTCTGGGCCGCGCGCTCGGCGAGACGATGGCCGTCGCCACGGTCCTGTCGCCGAGCTTCATCATCTCCGGGCATCTGCTCAATCCGGGTGGCGGAACGTTCGCCCAGAACATCGCCGCGAAGTTCGACGAGGCCGACCAGTTCGGGCGGGACGCCCTGATCGCCTCCGGCCTCGTCCTCTTCGTCCTCACTCTGCTGGTCAACGGCGCGGCCCGGCTGATCATCGCCCGCCGCAAGGAATACTCGGGGGCCAACGCATGAGCCAGGCAGCCAACACCGGCATACAGGAACGCCCCACCCCGATGGCGCCCACCCCCAGGACCAGCCTCAGCAGCCGTGCTCTCCCCCGCTGGGCCCCGCTCGCCTTCGCGGCCGTCGCGCTCGCGCTCGGCGTGGGCATCGGCGCGGCGGCGGGCTGGCGCAGCCACACCCAGTGGGGACTGTTCTCCGCCCTGCTCTTCGTCGTCATCTCGTACGTCACGACGACGGTCGTCGAGAACCAGCGCCAGGCCAAGGACCGGCTGGCCACCAGCATCGTCTGGGTGTGCTTCCTGCTGGCCGTCGTGCCGCTCGCCTCGCTCCTGTGGACGACGGTCAGCCGCGGCGCGGAGCGCCTGGACGGGTACTTCCTGACCCACTCGATGGCCGGCGTGCTCGGCTCCGAGCCGACCGGCGGTGTCTACCACGCACTGATCGGAACACTGGAGCAGGTCGGCATCGCCACCCTGATCGCCGCCCCCATCGGCATGCTGACCGCCGTCTACCTGGTGGAGTACGGCAAGGGCGCGCTGGCGAAGTCCGTGACGTTCTTCGTCGACGTCATGACGGGCATCCCCTCCATCGTCGCCGGTCTCTTCATCCTCTCGATCATGCTGATGACGAAGACCGACCCGTCCGGTCTGATGGGTGCGCTGGCACTCACGATCCTGATGATCCCGGTCGTGGTCCGCTCCACCGAGGAGATGCTCAAGCTCGTCCCGAACGAGCTCCGTGAGGCATCGCTCGCCCTCGGCGTCCCGAAGTGGCGCACCATCCTGAAGGTGGTCATACCGACCGCGATCGGCGGCATCACCACCGGTGTGATGCTCGCGATCGCCCGGATCGCCGGTGAGACCGCACCGATCATGCTGCTGGTCTTCGGCAGCCAGATGATCAATGCCAATCCTTTCCAAGGCGCACAGTCCTCGCTCCCCTTCTACATCTGGGAGCAGTACAAGGTCGGCACCGACCAGTCGTACGACCGTGCCTGGGCCGCCGCTCTGGTCCTGATCGCCTTCGTCATGATCCTCAATCTGGTGGCCCGCGGCATCGCCCGCTGGAAGGCCCCGAAGACCGGCCGCTGACCGCGGCACGAAAGAAGCAGTGATTCAGATGGCCAAGCGCATCGACGTCAGCGGTCTGTCCGCCTACTACGGCTCCCATCTCGCCATCGAGGACATCTCGATGACCGTGGAGCCCCGCTCCGTGACCGCCTTCATCGGCCCGTCCGGCTGCGGCAAGTCCACCTTCCTGCGCACCCTGAACCGCATGCACGAGGTCACCCCCGGTGGCCGCGTCGAGGGCAAGGTGCTGCTGGACGACGAGAACCTGTACGGGGCGAACGTCGACCCGGTCACCGTGCGCCGCACGGTCGGCATGGTCTTCCAGCGTCCGAACCCGTTCCCGACCATGTCGATCTTCGACAACGTCGCCGCGGGCCTCAAGCTGAACGGCTCGTACAAGAAGAACCAGCTGTCGGACATCGTCGAGAAGTCCCTGCGCGGCGCCAACCTCTGGAACGAGGTCAAGGACCGGCTGAACAAGCCCGGCTCCGGTCTCTCCGGCGGTCAGCAGCAGCGTCTGTGCATCGCCCGCGCGATCGCGGTCGAGCCGGACGTGCTGCTGATGGACGAGCCGTGCTCCGCCCTGGACCCGATCTCCACCCTCGCCATCGAGGACCTGATCGGCGAGCTGAAGGAGCGCTTCACGATCGTCATCGTGACGCACAACATGCAGCAGGCGGCCCGTGTCTCGGACCGCACGGCGTTCTTCAACCTCGCGGCGGTCGGCAAGCCTGGCAAGCTCATCGAGATCGACGAGACGGAACGCATCTTCTCCAACCCCTCCGTCCAGGCGACCGAGGACTACATCTCGGGCCGATTCGGATAACCGGCCTCGTCCCCAGAACTGCCTTGAGGTGCTGCATGGCGGTGCCACCGCAAGGCGAAGGGGCCGCCCCCGCTCCCTGTGCAGGGAGCGGGGGCGGCCCCCTTTCCGTATCACCGGACCAGGCCCGTCCAAAACCGCCGGGCAGCGCGGCCACCGGATGCCCCGGTCGCCCCGCGGCCCCGTCAGCCGAAGAGCAGCAGCACGACGCCGTAACTGGCGGCGGCGACCAGCGCGGCGGCCGGCATCGTGATGAACCACCCCAGGATGATGTTCTTGGCAACCCCCCAGCGCACCGCGTTCACCCGCTTCGTGGCGCCCACACCCATGATCGCCGAGGTGATCACATGCGTCGTGGAGATCGGCGCGTGGAACAGGAACGCCGAGCCGAACATGATCGACGCGCCCGTCGTCTCCGCGGCGAACCCCTGCGGCGGGTCCAGCTCGATGATCTTCCGGCCGAGTGTCCGCATGATGCGCCAGCCACCCGCGTAGGTGCCCAGCGAGAGCATCAGCGCGCAGACGAGCTTCACCCAGACCGGAATCGGGTCGCTCGGGCTCTCGACATCGGCGATGACCAGGGCCATCACGACGATGCCCATCGTCTTCTGCGCGTCCTGCAGACCATGGCCGAGCGCCATGCCCGCGGCCGAGACCGTCTGTGCGATCCGGAAGCCGCGCTTGGCCTTGTGCGGGTTGGTCTTCCGGAACATCCACATGATCGCGACCATCACCAGATAGCCGACGATCAGGCCGATGACCGGCGAGACGAACATCGGGATGATGACCTTGTCGAGCACCCCGTCCCAGTGCACCATCGTCCCGCCGGCGAGCGCCGCACCGACCATGCCGCCGAACAACGCGTGCGAGGACGAGGAGGGCAGCCCGAAATACCAGGTGATGAGGTTCCAGATGATCGCGCCGACGAGCGCGGCGAAGAGGATACCCATCCCCTTGTCGCCCTCGGGGGTCGCGATCAGCCCCTCACTGACGGTCTTGGCGACACCGCTGCCGAGGAATGCGCCGGCGAGATTCATCACCGCGGCCATCGCGAGCGCCGCGCGTGGTGTGAGCGCGCGGGTGGAGACGGAGGTGGCGATGGCATTCGCCGAGTCGTGGAAGCCGTTCGTATACGTGAAGCCGAGCGCGACACCGATGGTCACGATCAGCGCAAAGGTGTCCACGTGGTTCAGGACTCCTTGACCGCGATGGTCTCCACCGTGTTGGCGACGTGCTCGAACGCGTCGGCCGCCTCTTCCAGTACGTCCACGATCTGCTTCAGCTTCAGCACCTCTATGGCGTCGTACTTGCCATTGAAGAGATGGGCGAGCAGTTTGCGGTGGATCTGGTCGGCCTGGTTCTCCAGACGGTTGACCTCGATCCAGTACTCGGTGAGATTGTCCATGGTGCGCAGACCCGGCATCGCCTCGGCGGTCAGCTCGGCCGCCCGTGCCAGCACCTCGATCTGCTGAGCGACACCCTTGGGGAGTTCCTCGACCTGGTACAGCACGACCAGGTCGACGGCCTCTTCCATGAAGTCCATGATGTCGTCGAGCGACGAAGCGAGGTTGTAAATGTCCTCACGGTCGAACGGCGTAATGAAAGAGGAGTTCAGCTGGTGGAAGATCGCGTGGGTGGCATCGTCCCCCGCGTGCTCCGCTGCCCGCATGCGCTCCGCGATCTCGACTCGGGAGGCAGAGTCCGCCCCGAGCAGTTCCATCAGGAGTTTCGAGCCCGTGACGATGTTGTCCGCGGATGCGGAGAACATGTCATAGAAGCTCGTCTCCCTGGGGGTCAGACGAAAGCGCACGTGGGGTCCTCGGGGTGCTTTGGATTCGGTCAGGCTGATGCTAGGCGCATCATCCGGCCACGGCTAACCGGCATTCTTCAGTGTCGCGCATCGGGCCCGGTGATCAGCACGGGCCCCCGGTCACGGTTCGGCAGAATTCGTTAGAATATACCCACCAGGGGTATATGAACGGCAGAGTAGAGGGAAAACGGGAGGCAGCAATGACCACCACCGAGGCCGCCGGGACCACCGACGCCGCGGCGACGGAACCGATCGCCGATCCGGTCGTCACCGACCACGACCGGGGTATACACGGCTATCACCACCAGAAGGCCGAGCACCTCAAGCGGCTGCGCCGGATCGAGGGCCAGATCCGCGGCCTGCAGCGCATGGTCGACGAGGACGTCTACTGCATCGACATACTCACCCAGGTCTCGGCGTCCACGAAGGCGCTCCAGTCCTTCGCGCTCCAGCTGCTGGAGGAGCATCTTCGGCACTGCGTCGCCGACGCGGCGGTCAAGGGAGGCGAGGAGATCGACGCCAAGGTCGAGGAGGCCACGAAGGCCATCGCACGCCTGCTCCGCACCTGATGCGGAGCCCCGCGCTCACCCCCGGTGGTCGGCCTGCCGGGGGACGGTGTTCCGCTCGTTGATCACCCGGACGTTCAGCACCTCGTCGATACGGTCCGCGCTGAGCCGTTCCCCGATCGCGGCCGACGCGGCGATCATCAGTTCCCCGCAGAGATCGATCTCGGCGAGGGCCACATGGTCGGATACGGTCCGCGTGCCGAGCGTCACCACGTCACTCACCTCTCACTGCCTCGCCGACTTCCCAGTGCTGTGGCCGGAAAGGTTTGCCGGGAAGCTCGCGGCGTCCGGTGCGGTGCATCGCAAGGCGGAGGATCGCCCTCGTACGGGACGTACTCCGGTGATGCGACAACGCGGCGAGGTGCCGTGCCGGGCGTCGCGAGCCGGTGAACCTTTCCGGTCGCAGCACTAGCGTAGGGAGCGGACCACACACCGCGCATGGCACGGACGGACCATTTCGCGCCCGTCGGCATGCCTACGCCCCCGACCCCGACCGTCCGTCGCCCGACTGTCGCTGTTCGATCTTCCCGGTGTAGATGTCGCGATCGTCCGGCAGCCGTACGGAGACCGGCACCCCGAATCCGGACAGCAGCGTCGTCGACACCACCTCCACCGCCGGTCCCTCGTTGGCGAAACTGAACCGGTGGCGCACCTTGCGCAGCCGTCCCTGTTCGTCCAGATACGCATCGAACGGCACCGTGTGCGTGCGGAACCCCCTCGCCGCCGCGGTCAGTGTCCCGCGCGATCGGGGCGAGGCCTCACGCGCCGCCCGGCCGATGTCCGAGGTCCCCCGGTAGTGCCGCACGGGCACCCCGGCGATCACGGTCCTCCCCACGTACTCCACCTCCCGCGCCCCACGCAGCAGTTCGGCGGCGGCCATCGGATCGGTCACGCCGCCGGTGACGAGATTGCCGTCCGCCAGAGTCGTCGTGTCGACCCTGACCCACTTGTCGGCGGGCACTCCGGCGCCGCGGTTCATCATGTAGAGCGCGCCGGGGGCCAGCAGTTCGACAATGGGACGGTGCTCGTCCTCACCGGCCGCGTCCTTGGGCAGCACAACCGTGAGCCGGCCCGTCCGGTTGCGGAAGTCGTACGTTCCCCGGCCCCTGATCGTCACCCGTGTCCCGCCCGCCGCGGTCTCCATGGACGTACGCACCTCGGCGCTTCCCGCGGCGGACGGGGCCCCGGCCCGGGGAGCGGCCCGTCCGGTCATCGCCCCCGCTCCCGTCCCGGTCACCGCCCCCGTTCCCGTCCCGGCCGACGTTCCCGCGAGCACCGCGGCCGCACCGCGAACCACGTCGAGGGAGTCGGCACCGCCCCGTTCGTCGGCCATGGCACGGTCACCGCCGCCACCGCCGCCACCGCATCCGGCGGTCGCCGCCATCACGCCCATCAAGGCAAGGGCGCAGACAGCGCGCGCCCCGCCTCCGGACCTGTGCTGCTGCACCACCATCGCCTGCCAACCCCCAACGACGTACCGCTTGCCCGAGCCCCCCATCCGTTCCCCATAACGACGACCCGTGTCCACCGTCACGCCGCTCGCCGACGACACACCGCCGGGTGGCCGTGCCCAGTACCGTGGACGGGTGTATGACCAACGCACCGACGAGGTCCCGAAGGCTCCCCCCACCCCCGCGTCCGACGGGCACGAGCCCATGACCGTGGAACGCGGCTCGTTCTGCACCGCCCGCTGCAGCTGCGGCTGGTCCGGGCCGGCCCGCCGCTCCCGGGACCGGGCCCGCACGGACGCCGCGGAACACCGAGCGGCACCCTGACCCCCTCCCCGACTCCCTCTCCCTGCCCTCTTTCCTTCTCCTCTCTTTTCGTTCCGCCCTCCCCCGTCCTCTCTCCCTGCCCTCTCTCTGTCCTCTCTCTGTCCTCTCTCTGTCCTCTCCTTGTTCCTCTCCTTGGCCCCTCGCCCTTCTTCCCCGGCCTCTCCCCCCACCGACCGGCCGTGAGCGCCATGACCCGGAGGTCCGATGAACCTGCCGTCCTCGACCGGACGCCGCACCCTGCTCGCCGCGGGCGCCGCCGCAGTACTCACCGGCTTCACCGCCACCGCGTGTGACAACCCGTCCGGCACCGGCGGCGACCCCACAGGCGGTCCACGCACCACGGGCGGCACCACACCCGGCTCACCGGCCTCATCGGTCCCGTCGAAGCCGTCCCCCTCCGGCCCGGCGAACTGGACCGCCCTGGCCAAAAGCCTCGACGGCGCTCTCATACGCCCCCAGGACGGTGCCTACCCGACGGCGCGTCAGCTCTACAACACCCGCTTCGACGGCCTGAAGCCGGCCGCCGTCGCCTATGTCAGGCACGACGCGGACATCCGCGAGTGCCTGGCCTTCGCCCGCCGCACCGCCACCCCCGTGTCCATCCGCAGCGGCGGCCATTCCTACGCCGGCTGGTCGAGCGGAAACGGCCGCCTCGTCCTTGACGTCTCGTCACTGTCCCGCGTCGAGCGGAACGGCACGATCGGCGCGGGCGCCAAACTCGTCGACGTCTACCAGGGCCTCGCCCGGCACGGCCTGACGATCCCCGGCGGCTCCTGCCCCACCGTCGGCATCTCCGGCCTCACCCTCGGCGGCGGCCACGGCGTGGCATCCCGTGCGTACGGCCTGACCTGCGACAGCCTCACCTCGGCGACCGTCGTCACGGCCGACGGCAGAACCCTCACCGTGGACGCCGAGCACCACCCGGACCTCTTCTGGGCGCTGCGCGGCGCGGGCAACGGCAACTTCGGTGTGGTCACCGAGCTGAGGTTCCGTACCCGCCCGGTCCCGCAGACCGTCACCGCGTACATGTCCTGGCCCTGGTCGCGCGCCCGCTCCGTCATCACCGCCTGGCAGGAGTGGGGACCGTCCCAGCCCGACGAGATCTGGTCCTCCGCCCATCTCGCCGCGGGGCCGGGCGGCGGCAATCCGAACGTCTCGGTGGCCGCGTTCAGCCTCGGTACGTACGGCGACCTGCAGAACGCCGTCGACCGCCTCGCCGACCGGATCGGCGCCCCGGCCTCGTCCGTCTCGCTGCGCCGCCGCAGTTACCAGGAGGCCATGCTGGTGTACGCGGGGTGCTCGGGCATCACCGACGCCCAGTGCCATCTGCCCGGCACGACGCCCGGCCGCACCACGCAGGGCACGCTCCAGCGCGAGACGTACGCCGCCGCGTCCGACTTCTACGACCGCCCCCTCTCCGCGGCGGGCGTGAGCGCCCTGCTCGACCGGGCCGAGGCGTTCACCCGGATTCCCGTGACCCAGGGCGGGGGCAACGGCTCCATCGCGCTCACCGCGCTCGGCGGGGCGATCAACCGAGTCTCCCCGCAGGCGACGGCCTTCGTCCACCGCGGCTCCCGCGTACTCACCCAGTACATCGGTGCCTGGCGCCCCGGCACCGCGGGCGGCGCCCAGCGGGACTGGCTGAAAAACACCCACGCGGCCATGCGCCGGTACGCGTCCGGAGCGGCGTACCAGAACTACAGCGACCCGACGCTGACCGACTGGCGCCGGGCCTACTACGGTTCGGCGGCCGACCGGCTCACCGAGCTGAAGAAGCAGTACGACCCCGAGCGCCTCTTCGCCTTCCCGCAAGCTCTCTGACCTGCTGTCACGGATGGCGCGCCCCGCCGACGGATCTGTCGCCCCGCCGGAACGCTACGCGGCCAGGTCCTTCTCGCCGTCGCCGCCGCCCGAACCCGGCCGCGGCTCGGGGATCCCGAACGCCCCGGCCCGCCCGTCGGCCGCGGCCGACACCTGCGAACGCCGCGACCTGACGAGTCGTCCGAGCCGCTCCGAACGGGAGACCGCCGCCGCCAACGGGGTCAGCAGCATCATCGCCAGCGGGGCGAGCAGCAGGGCGACCGCCGTACCGAGTGCGAAGCCGCCGATGACGTCGGTCGGGTAGTGGACGCCCATGTAGACCCGGCAGAAGCCTTCGAGCAGGGCGAGACCGATCGCGGCGATGCCGAACTTCCGGTTGACCACGAAGAGCCCGACGGCCAGAGCCATCGCCATTGTGGCGTGGTCGCTCACGAAGGAGAAGTCGTTCTTCCCGTCCACCAGCACATCCAGTCCCTGGTGGTCCCGGAACGGGCGCTGCCGCCCCACGAAGCCACGGATCGGAATGTTGATGAGCAGCGCGATCCCGGCGGCGAGCGGCGCCCAGACGATCCCGGCGACCGCCGTCACCGAATCATCGGCCGTGCCGCGCCGGCGCACACTCCACCAGCACCACAGGACCACCAGGACCATGCCGAGCATGATCCCGTACTCGCCGACGAACTCCATGACCCGGTCGAACCAGGCGGGAGCGGACTTCGCGAGCCCGTTGATGTCGTAGAGCAGGCTGACGTCGGGGTTCGACCCATCCACTGCGAGTCCAGCCATCTGCTGCGGCCCCTTGCCCTTGTCTGCTGCCGCGGGGCACACTCCTGTGCACCGCTTTGACGAACCCCCGTGTCGGTTCGATCACTGCGTGGATCACTGCCTGTGGATCGGCACGGCGTGGCCGCTCCGCTCGTGAGCGCCTCCCCGGTCGGCGCCGCATGGTCAGTGCACCGCCGTCCCGGTCCGTCCGGTCCCCCCAAGGAACGACGTGCCCCGCGCGTGCGTTCCACTCTCCACCGAATGATCACCATGACGTTATCGAAGAGTGACTCATCGTCGCAGCTCAGGGCCCAGGCTTCACGGAGAGTTCCGGCCACCGCCGTCCTCGCGTCATGCCCCCGGACGGTCGGCCGGGAGGTCGGTCGGAAGCGCCGCGGCCCCGTCCTTGGTCACGCGCGTCGCGCCGAAGTAGTCGGGCGTGTCGATCTTGTCGAACCGGATCACGGCCCCGGTGTACGGCGCGTTGATCATGTATCCGCCGCCGACGTACAGCCCCACGTGATGAATGGCCCGCGAGTTGGTCAGATCGTCCGAGAAGAACACCAGGTCGCCGGGGAGCAGCTCGTCACGCGAAGGATGCGGACCGGCGTTGTACTGGTCGTTCGCCACCCGGGGCAGCTCGATGTCCACGGTGCGGTAGGCGGCCTGGGTCAGCCCCGAACAGTCGAACCGCCCGCCCTGCTCCGGCGTGCCGTTGCCGCCCCACAGGTACTTCGTACCGAGCTTCTTCTGCGCGAAGTAGATGGCCCCGGCCGCCTGCTGTGAAGGCTGCACCCGTCCCACGGGCCGGGCGAAACTCTTCTCCAGGGACCGGATGATGGTGACGTAGTTCTGCGTCTCGGAGATGTTCGGGACACCGCCCGAGCGGATCACCCGGTACGCGCCGGCGTTGTACGCGGCCAGCATGTTGTCCGTCTGATCGCCCGGCACCTTCTTCACGTACCCGGCCAGTTCGCAGTCGTACGAGGCGGCGGACGGAATCGCGTCGGCCGGATCCCAGACGTCCCGCTTCCCGTCCCCGTTGCCGTCGATCCCGTGAGTGGCCCAGGTGCTCGGGATGAACTGGGCCATGCCCTGAGCGGCGGCGGGACTCTCGGCCCGGGGGTTCCACCCGCTCTCCTGGTACAACTGGGCCGCCAGGAGAGCCGGGTTGATGGCGGGGCAGAGGTTGCCCCACTTCTGAACCAGTGGCTGGTACTTCGCCGGTACGGCCCCCTTCGCCAGCCCGACGGCTCCGCTGCTGCCGGAGCTGACCAGTCCGGCTGCAGCGGAGTACGTACCGACAACGAGCAGCGCCACGAAGCACATGGCCATGCCGACACCGATGCCACCGACCACCCAGAATTTCCGCACCCCTCAACCATCCCCCATCGAGGCGGGGTTCATGGGCGTTTTCGCGGGTGTGTACGAATCAACCGGGTCATCGGGGTCACCGACAGGCCGCTCCGGCGCACTGAGCGGCCATCAAGCGGCTCCGGCCGACCAGTAGTCGGAGCGCACGTTGGGGCCAGGGAGGGGATAGACCCCTTCGTACGCCGGTCCGTTGGGCTTGGAGGCGGAGTCGGCGACCTTCGACTCCTTCACACAGGGGCTGTCGGCCTCGAAGAACACCTGTCCCCTGCCGCGGAAGCTCACGCTGATACCGAAACCGGCCTTCGTCTGCGCATAGATCGCCGGGAACTCCTCGTCCTTGTTCTTGGCCTTGATCCGGTAGTCGCTCTCGCGCCAGAACTTCTCGACCTGGTCCAGGAAGCTCTGCCGGCGCTCGGCCGACACGATCGTCATCACGGTGCGCCTGCGCGTCACATCGCAACTGCCGGTCGTCGTCGGTCCGTGCGCCCACTGCACCTCGGGGTCGATCGCCTTCAGTACGTCGTCGAGCATGCCGTCGGACCGTTCGGCGGCCTCCTGCATGTTCATGTTGCTCCCCTTGGTGCTCTCGGTGCTCTTCGTGGTCCCGGCGCTCGCGCTGCCGCTCGATTGCCCGCTGTCGTTGCCGCAGCCTGACAGTGCGAAGCCGAAAGCCAGGGCCACCGCGACGGTCTGGAACCTTCGCTTCATCGCTGTTCCTCCATCTTGAGCCTGTCGGAGTGTCCCGACACGATCAGAGCGATGCTGTCCGCCGACATAGCGTCTCGTACCGGATCGAAGTAGTTGGAGTGCGCGTCGAAACTCACCCCGCTGCTGCTGATGAAGGGCTGGCCGGGGGCCACCGGGAATCGCTGGGCACCGAAGGCCTTGCTCGCCGGGTCCTTGCCGAACCAGAGGTCGTCGTCGCCCGGATCGGCCAGGTCTCCGGCGATGTACGCGCCGGCCGGGCCGCCCAGGATCATCCCCACCGCACCCACGACGACCTGTGTCTTGGACGGGAGCTTGGTCACCGGGTCGTTGGCCGCGGCTCCGACGAAGACGTGCCCGCTGCCGACGCCGAGGTCCACGGCGCGGTCCACGCCCACCCCCGGACTACCGACGAGGATGATGTCGTCGACCCCCGGTATGCCGCCTTCGCGCTGCGTCGCGGCGCCCACGGTCCGGGAACCGTAGGAGTGCCCGATGGCCGTGATGTGCGGGTCCTTGTTCTGGTTGGTGGCCACGATGCCGCCCATGAAGTCGTTGTAGGCCGCACCGCCCTTCTCCGCCCGTCCGGTGCCCGCGACCGCCAGGCTGTGCAGCCCGTCCGGCGTCTGCGGGGCGTCGTACCCGAGCCAGACGATCGCCGCGGTGGACGGGTCGTACCCCTGGGCACCGATCGCCGTGTCACGGGCCCGCTTGAGACCGCCCTTCGCGAACTCCTCGTCGAGGGCGGTGTTCAGCCCCGGCACGTAGGCCGACACGTTCTTCGAGGTATCGGGGTTGCCGTAGGAGACGATGGCCCTCCCGTTGCCCTCGTCACTGATGCCGATGAGGTACATCGGCGGCTTGCTCCCCTCCTGAAGCTGCCGGTCGATCTCCAGCACCCCCGCCAGCTGCTTCTTCGACTTGGAGTCGGTCTTCCCCTCCAGTTTCGAGATCAGGTCCGGAAGGTTCTTCCGGTTGGCCGCGTCCCTGTCCGCCACCGGGATGCCGTCCAGATAGCCGATCTTGTCCGGTGAGAGTTCGAGGTACTGGTCGCGCTGTTGCTGCGTCAGCCCGTCCCACCACGACTTGCGCTGGGCCGCGGTGGCGTCGGTCGGGATACGGGCGTTGAGGTAGTCGCGCTCGGCGTCCCGCACCGCCGCCTCGACGCGCCCCCCGGAGCCGGGCAGCCCGGCGACCGCGCCGCCGCCCCCACCGGATGCCTTGGTCATGTCCCAGGCGGCGGGGATGTACTGGCCCTTGTCCCACTTGTCGCTCGCGCCCCGGGCGGACTGGGCGTACTGGTCGACGATGCCCTTGATGGTGTCGCCGGGGTGAATGACCGTGTCGACGGCGCCGCTGACGTCGCCCCACAGGCCGTCCTTGCCGATGACACCGGTGACGAAGTTGCCGTCGGAGGGGCGGGACGTGTTCGGCTTCGGGCTTTGTCTACCCGCGTCGACCTGCGAAGAAGAATCGCCGTTGGCCGAGCCGGTCGAGCCTGCGGAGCCTGCCGAGCCGCCTGCACCGCCCGAGCCCTCCGTGCCACCGGCACCCGATCCGGACCCACCGGACGCGGAGGACCCACCGGACGCGGCGTTGCCGCCCGACGCGGAGTTCCCACCCGAAGCGGCGTTACCACCCGACCCGGAGTTCCCTCCTGACGCGGAGTTACCACCCGACGCGGAGTTCCCTCCCGTCGTCGTCGACCCGCCGGACCCCGTGCCCCCGGTCACGGTCGAGCCTTCGGAGCCCGCACCACCGGCGGCATCGGATCCGCCGCCGGTCGAGCCGTCGCCGCCCTTGCCCTCGCCGGCCGCCACCTCGACCTGGGGTGCCGGGCAGGCGCTCCCGGTCAGTTGGCAGATGGCATTCCGGAGTTCGCCGGTCAGCTGGCCACCGATCCCGGTCGCCACCAGCCCGCCGATGAGGGCCACGACCACGAGGATCATGCCCAGGTACTCCATCGCGGTCTGACCGGCGTCCCGACGCCACTTGATCATCCGCGCGACGCTGAACGAGCGGTGCTCGGCCCGCTGTTCGGGGCTGAGCCCGAACCATTCACGAGAGCCGGGCCGCAGCAGCAGAACGACGACGACAACCGGCATCACCAGTTGCGCCACGCCCTGCCCGCCGGTGCCCCCGCCCAGCGTCGCCAGGGCGCCGAGGATGAGCCAGGCATGTACGGCGAGGAGCCCACGCCATATCCAGACGCCACCGGTACGCATGTACAGCGACAGCACGAACCCGGTGACCCCGGGCAGCGCCGCGTACAGCAACATGCCCAACAGCCGTCCGTCCACAGCGTCGACAGACGATGCCACGACCAACGCGTCGATCACACCAACAACGGTGACGACGAAGAGCAGTCGGACGAGAATCAGCACCGCCTGCAGAGGGCGCGACAACGACTGCCTGCCTGGGCGGACCTCGGCGGCGCTCATGTCGGCACCACCTGGAACCGCTAATTCTCGTATGCCAGACACGGCGAATCTCCCAGCTTTGTGAGTGGGCGCAGCGACAGTTCCCCCGGTCTCTGTATGCGACCACACCAACACTGGGCGCGGCATGGGCCCCAGGGCCCAATGCAGGACTCAAAGTCCCAGGTGATCGGCCTATCCCTTTCCGTCACCGACCGGCTTGATATGGGTCATTGGTGGCGGAGACGTGACATCAAGGCGCCCCGGCCGACCAGAAGTCCGAGCGGACGTTGGGGCGGGGAAGGGGGTAGACGCCTTCGTATGCGGGGCCGTTGGGTGGGGTGGTTGGATCTTTCACCTCGGACTCATTCACGCAGGGGCTGTCCACCTCGAAGAAGGCTTGGCCTGCACCACCGATAATCAGAGTGACACCGAACCCATCTTTTGTCTGGGCATAGATGGCCGGGGAGTCTGCGTCGTTATTGACACCCTTGATCCTGTACTCACGATGCCGCCAGATGCGCTCCACCAATCCCAAAAAATTCCCCCGCCGTTTCTCGGACACAACGGTCATTACCGCACGCCTGCGAGTTACACCACAACTACCCGTCGTTGTGGGACCGTGGGCCCATTGCACCGTCGGTTCAATACCTCGCAGCGTCGCATCCATGATGCCGTCTGCGTGATCCGCCGCTTCCTGCATATCCACGTCAGTCCTCATTTCATTGCTCACACATCCAGCAAGCGGCATACATAGCAGCAGCGTCGCAGCGATCGTTTGAAATCGGATCCTCATCGATACTCCTCCGCCTTGACTCTCTCAGGCTTCCCCGCCGCAATCAGAGCGATGCTGTTAGCCGACGAAGAGTCCCGATCTGGATCGAAATATTGACTATGCGCATCGAAGGAAATTCCCCTGCTGCTGAGCAGCCTCTGTCCGTCATCCACGGGAAAACGCCTCGCCCCGAACGCCTCACTCGCCGGATCCTTACCGAACCAGAGATCGTCGTCCCCCTGGTCAGCGATATCTCCTGCGATGTAGGACACCACTGGCCCAGCGGCAATCAGCCCCACCGCGCCGACTGCACTCTGTTGCTTGGACGGAAGCTTGGTCACCATGTCGTTTTCGGCAGCCCCGACAAATACATGCTCCTTCCCTACCCCCAGCTCCTCGGCGTGGTCAACGCCCACCCCTGGACTGCCAACCAGGATGATGTCGTCAACCCCTGGGATCCCACCCCCTTGTTGTGCAGCAGCGCCCACAGTGCGCGAACCATAAGAGTGACCGATAGCAGTCAGGTGCGGGTTCTCGTTCTCATTCGCCGCTTCAAGGCCTCGCATGAAACTGTTGTATGCCAACCCGCCCTTCTCGGCTCTCTCGTCGCCCATTACAGCAAAGGCTCCCAGAGGATCAGTGATGGGCGTTTGCGGAGCGTCATAGCCAAGCCAGACAATCGCCGCACTGGAAGGATCGTGAATTTGAGTACCAATAGCCGTGTCCCGGGCCCGTTTCAGATCGTTCTTCGCGAAGTCTTCGTCCAACGCGGTACTCAGCCCCGGCACATACGCCGATACATTCCGGGACGTATCCGGATTCCCGAACGACACGATCGCCCGTCCGTTCCCCTCATCCCCGATGCCGAGCAGAAACATCGGCGGCTGCCGCCCCTCCCGCAACTGCCGGTCGATCTCACGCAGTCCCGCAAGCTGCGTCTCCGATTTCGTGTCGTCCCGCCCCTCCAGCTTTCCCATCAGCAGCTGCAGGTTGTCCCGGTTCGCCGCGTCCCGCACCAGAGCCGGAATGCCGTCCAAGTTGCCGATCTGGTCCGGGTACACCGCCAGGTATTCCTCGCGCTGTTCGTCCGTCAGGGCGGCCCACCATGCCTTCCGCTCGGCCGGTGACGCGTCGAGGGGGATGCCTTCCTTCAGGTAGCCGCGTGCCGCGCCCCGCACCGCGGCCGCGTCGCCCGCCGCGTCGGTCCACGTGGCATCGGGGACCTTCAGGCCCTCCTCGGCCTTCAGTCGACGCAGAATGGGGGCGTACCGCCAGTCGATCTCGGCCGCCGTCCGCACGGCCTTCGCCACCCGGTCCGCGATGTCCTGCGCCTTTGCCGCGTTCGGGTTGGGCGCCACCAGGCCCGAGGGCGGCAGGAGGCCCGGCGCCGCGTCCGCCGACGCCGTGCCGCCCGGCAACGGCCTGCCGTCGATCAGGGCCTCGCCCGCCGCCGGGTACGTCACCGAACCGTCCGCGTGGACGGTGAGCTTCAGGGACTCGGCGTCGTCCAGGGCGTCGCGCAACGCCCTTTGCTGGGCGCGAAGTTCGTGGGCCATGCTGTTCAGCGTCGTACGGAGCAGTCCGCACTCCGTGTAGACGTACTGCAGGTTGCTGCTCAACTGCCGTAGCCGGCCGACCGCCGCGCTCGCCGCCTGGCCGTGCTGCGAACTACGCAACCCGTTCAGCATCTGCGTCTCGATCCGGTCCCGGCCCGCGTCTGCACGGTTGCTCGCTCTGCCCCACCCGTCGGCCGCGCCCTCCAGTTCGCCACACCTCAGGTCGCGTAACTGTGTCCAGGTGAGAGTCATCGCGGTCCGCCCGCCACCGGCGCGAACGACGCCTTCACGGTTTCGTTCGTCTCCCCCTGGGCCCTGGCGACAGCCCGCAGCTTCTCGGCCAGGGCCCCGCATTCACCTCGCGCGGCCTCGAACCGTCGCTCCCACGACTCCCGCACGGCACCCAGTTCCGCCAGCGCGGTCAGCCCGGCGGTCCCCGCGAGCAGTCCCTCGTGGGCGGTCTCCAGTTCCGCCTTCACCGGGCCGAGGTGCGTGCACATCACTTCCGCACCACCGGCCGCTCGGAGCCAGGGCCCGTCGCTGTGCTTCAGTACGTCCCCGTCGCCGCCGCTCTTCGGCCCCGCCAGATCACTCAACCGCTGACGACCCCTCCGCTGTCCCACCACTGTCACTCCGGTCACCCCGCTCCGTCCTTGATCGTGGAGCGGCACTGTGCCAAATCCCGCGCGGGCGACACGCCGCGCCCACTCGCGCCTCAAGGCGTCGTACCCGCGCAGGGCCCGGCACCTCACGACCTACGGTTCACCCGAACGGGCTATCCCTGTGCGGCCCCCGAGACGTCGGCCGGATCCGTCGGGAAGCGTGGTCACGTCATGCTGGCCACTTCTAGAGTGAGTTGGCATACATACGGGGAACGGGGCACGGAGTGACGCGAGTTGTGGGCGTGCACGGCGTGGGCAAACAGCTCATGGGTAGCGCGATGTTGCACGGTGACTGGTTTCCGGCCCTCTGCGACGGGCTCCGGCATGCGGGTCGGCCAGCCATTCCCGAGGACGATTTCACATCGGCTTTCTACGGGGACCTGTTCCGCCCTGCGGGCCGCACCCTGGCCGTGGGCGACCCCATGTTCACCGCGTCCGACGTCGCGGACGGCTTCGAACTCGACCTGCTCCTCGCCTGGTGGCAACACGCAGCCGACATCGACCCCACTGTGCCCCCGGCCACCGGCTCCACAACCCTCGCCCGTTCCCCCCGCGCCGCGCAGACGGCATTACGGGCCCTGCAACGCTCCCGATTCTTCGCCGATGTCTCGTTGCGGGCGCTGGTCTTCGATCTGAAGCAGGTGCGCCGCTATCTCCTCGACGACGACCTGCGCACCGCCGCCCGTGAGCGGGTCCAGGAGCGGATCGGCCCCGACACTCACGTACTGATCGGCCATTCGCTCGGCTCCGTCATCGCGTACGAGGCCCTGTGCGCGATGCCGGAGCACCCCGTAAAGGCGCTGATCACACTCGGTTCACCGCTCGGTATGCGAATGGTCTTCGACCGGCTGCTGCCCCACCCCGGCGACTGGCCCGGCAGCCCGAGCCGCGACGTCGGACCCGCTTCCGGCCCCGGACCCACCCCGCGCTGGACCAACGTCGTCGACGAAGGCGATGTCGTCGCCGCGGTCAAGGACCTGTCACCGCTCTTCGGGCCCGCCCTCGAAGGAAAGGTCGTGCACAACGGCTCCCGCGCCCACGACGCGACCGCGTATCTGACAGCCTCCGAGACCGGCCGGGCCGTCGCGGAAGGCCTGCGCCGTGACGGGGACAGCCCCCGCCGTGACTGAGACATCCCCCACTCACCGACGGCCGCGCCGCTACCTCATCGCGACGGCGGTCACCGCCTACCCCAAGGCCCCCGCCCAACTGGAGTGGGACCGCCCGGGCCTCGCGGACGCCCGCCGCCGGGTCATCGACCTGTTCACCACGCACCTCGGCTACGAGCACGTGTCCGACCTCGGCCTGAATCCCACCGAGGCCCAGCTCCTCACCGAGCTGCGCAACTTCAGCAAGTCGCCCGACCGTCGCCCCGACGACCTGGTCGCCGTCTACATCGCAAGCCACGGCGAAGTCCTCGAAGACGGCGAGCACGTACTCCTCACTTCCGACACCGACCCCGACGACATCGACGACGCCCTGCCCACTCTCACCCTGGCCCGCAAGATCCTGCGGGGCACCGGGGTCCGTCGGCTCATGCTGATGCTGGACACCTGTTTCTCCGGCCAGGGCGGCAACGAGTTGCTCGCCGCCATGGCTCGGTTGAAGGGCCACTGGGGCGACGACGGGGAGTCCGGGCTGGCGGTCCTCACCTCCACACAGCCCAATGAACTCGCCGAGGCCGGGGCCTTCCCCGAGCTCCTCGGCCAAGCCGTGCACAGCCTGGCCACGGCCGGCTACACCCCCGAGACCCTCGCGCTCGACGCTGTCGTCAACGCGATGAGAAACAATCCGAAGCGCCCCGCACACCAGACGATCGGTCTGGAAATCATCGGCCTCACCGGCGCGATCCCGCCCTTCCTCCCCAATGGGCGCCACAATCCCCGGCTCAGCCACTTCGATCTGGCCCTGCAGCAGACTCGCGAGTGGGAACGCCAGGCCGACCGCCGCGTCGTCGAGTACGAGAGCCGCTTCCTGAAGCGCGCGCAAGGGCACTCGGACCCCCATCGGGCAGGCTGGTGGTTCTCCGGCCGCCATGACGCCCTCGCGGACATCTCCCGGTGGCTGGTGGATCCGCCGCCCGCACAGCCCGCGCTCGCCGTCACCGGCGGCCCGGGTTCCGGCAAGACAGCGGTGCTCGGCATCCTGGCGGCCGTCAGCGATCCCGGACAACGCCGCACGGTCCCCCTGGACGGCATGGGACTCGCCTCGGTCCCCCTCCCGCCCCCGCGCACCCTCGCCGCCGCGATCTATGCCCAGAACCTCACCGACCAACAGGTTCTGCACGGCATCGCGGCCGCCGCCCGCGTTCCGGCCGACACCGTCTCCGAGCTGGTCGACCGACTGGCCGCCAGACCGATTCCATCCGGCCGGCCCGATGACCGTCCGCTGACGGTCCTGGTTGACGCGCTCGACGAGGCCGCCACCCCGGAAAGCCTCTGCCGCAACGTCCTTCGTCCGCTGATCGACCCGGGCACCCCGCACCTGCGCCTGCTCCTGGGCACCCGACCCCATCTGCTCGATCCGCTCACGACGGAGGAGACCGGGCGCATCGATCTGGACTCCGAGAAATACGCCGACCCCGAGGCCATCCACGCCTACACCATCCGCAACCTTCTCGGTGCACATGCCTGTTCCCCCTACGTGACCTGCGGCAACGGCCTGCGTACCGCCGTCGCACGTCAAGTGGCACGGGCGGCCGGCCGGTCCTTCCTCGTCGCCCGCATCACCGCAGGCACCCTCGCCGCCGCGCCGGGAGTTCCCGACCCCGACGATCCCGGCTGGGTCGCCGCACTGCCCCGGATGCCCGGTGAAGCCATCCACAACGACCTCACCCGACGGCTCGGCGACCAGGCCCCCGAGGTCATGGATCTGCTCCGCCCACTCGCCTTCGCCCAGGGCCAGGGCCTGCCGTGGGAGGACATCTGGGCCCCGGCCGCCTCGGCGGTCTCCGGCCACGTCTACACCAACGAACATCTGTGGCGGCTGCGCTCCACCGCCGGTTCCTACATAGTCGAGGCGATCGAGGACGGCCGCTCGGTGTACCGGCTCTACCACGAGGCGATGGCCGAGTACCTGCGTACGGACCAGAACGCGCAGGCCGTACACGCGGCCCTCACCTCGGCGCTGCGCGCGACCGTCCCGTACGGTGCCGACGCCGACCCCGACTGGTCGCGCGCCCATCCCTATCTCCGCCGCCACCTCGCCACGCACGCCGCGCTCGGGGGCGTACTCGACGAACTGGTCCAGGAACCCGACTACCTGGTCCACGCGGAGTGCGACACACTCGCCCCGCACCTGCGCCTGCTGACCACCGACGAGGGCCGGCTCCACGGCGCCGTCTACCGGGCGTCGATCGGTACGCACCGCCCGCTGGCACCCGACGAGCGGCGGGCCGTGCTCGCGCTCGACGCGGCGCGGTACGGGGCACACGAGACGCGCCGCGCACTCACCGACCGGATGGCCGCCGACGCCTGGAAGCCCGTCCACGCGTCCGGCAGCGGCGTCTCCCCGGCCATGCACAACATCCTCACGGGCCACACCGGTGAGGTGCTGGCAGTGGCCTGCACCGAGATCGCCGGACAGTCCGTGGCCGTCACCGGTTCCCACGACAGCACCGTACGGATCTGGGATCTCGGCACCGGTCGGCCCGTCGGCGAACCGATCACCGGGCACGACACCCCGGTGACCTCGGTGGCCTGTGCCCTGCTCGACGGACGGCCCCTCGCCGTCACCAACTCGTACGACTCACCGGCGCGAGTCTGGGACCTGGAGACCGGCCGACCCGTCGGCGGCTCCCTCACCGGTCCGGAGATCGAGGTGGACCGGCTCATCTGCGCCGAGTTCGACGGTCGTCCGGTCGTCGTCACCGCGTCGTACCACGACAGCACGGTACGAATGTGGGACCTGCGCACCCATCGCCCCGTCGGCCCGTCCCTCAGCCACCTGACCGGGTGGTTCCACGCGGTCCTCTGCGTGGCGGACGGCGCCCGGCCGTATGCCGTCACCAGCGACAGGGACAACACCGTGCGGGTGTGGGACCTGAGCACCGGCCGACCCATCGGTGAACCCTGTACATTCCCGAGCGGTCCCGTGAAAGCGGCGGCCTGCGGCGAGATCGACAGCAGGCCCGTGGTCGTCACCCTCACACCCGGCGAGGTGAGGGTGGTGGACCTGACCACCGGCCGACCCGTCGGCGACCCCTTCAGCACCCGCACCAACGCGTGGAATGAACTGGCCTGCACCCGGCTCGACGGACAGCCCGTCGCCGTGGCGACCTCGTACGACAACAAGGTGATGCTCTGGAACCTGCGTACGGGCCGACTCATCGACAGCCCTCTGACCGGCCATACCAGCGGAGTGCGCGCGGTCGCCTGCACCCGGGTCGGTGGACAGCCCGTCGCCGTCACGGGTTCGCGCGACCGCACGGTCCGCATCTGGGGTCTGAACGTCGGCCACCCGATCGGCCGTCCCGCTGCCGGGCACGCCGGCAACGTGACCGCGGTGGCCTGCGGACGCCTCCGCGGCGGGCCCGTCGTCATCACGGCCTCCACCGACCGGACCGCCAGGATGTGGTACCCACCTGCGTCCGAGGCCATCGAGCAGCACGGAGGCGCTTTGGCAGGCTGGTCGCACGCGCCTGCGGTCGCCCGCCTCGACGCACCGGCGGCTGCCATCGCCCTTACCACCGGCGCCCGCCCCGTCGCCCTCACCCTCACCACCGACGACCGGCCCGGAATCGGTCCCGACATGACCATCTGGGACCTGGAGACCCGCCGCATCATCGGCCGCCTGCCGGCGGAGAACACCGCCCGCCGGGTGGCAGCGGCGGCCTCCACCCACCTCGACGGACGCCCTCTCGCGGCCATCGGCTACGACGACGGAACATCTCAGCTGTGGGATCTGGAGACCTACCGCCCCGTGGGACGCCCCCTCCACCGGCGCAAGGTTTCGAGCGGGGCGGCCGCCTGCACCCGACTCGACGGACGTCCCGTCGCCCTCATCGGCTACACCGACAGCAGCGTCCGCCTCTGGGACCTGGACAGCGGAGAACCCGTCGGACGACCACTCGTCGGCCACACCGCCCGGGTGACGGCCGTGGAATGCGTCGAGATCGACGGTCTGCCCGTCGCCGTCACCAGCTCACACGACAAGACGCTGCGGATGTGGGACCTCACCACCCAGTACCCCCTCGGCCGTCCTCTGATCGGCCACACCAACTGGGTGAACGCCATGGTCTGCACCGAACTCGACGGACGACCCGTCGCACTGACCGGTTCGCACGACAACACCGTTCGGGTCTGGGATCTGCTCCGCCCCACGGCAAAGCCCACGGGGCTCACGATGCTCCGACTGGCGAACCATTGCCGCGCACTCGCCGTTTCCGACCACCACCTCGTGGCCGCCTTCGGCAATGACGTGGCGTTCTTCACCCGGCAGCGCGCACCCCGGTATTCGTCGACCACAGCTCACGGCCCGGAGCGTTGAGACCGCAGGAGCTCGCCAGGACTTCCCTCGTTCGTCGACCGACCGGACGCCTTGGCCCGTTCACTCCCCGTTCCCGGGGTGCCCGGCCGCGGGCTCGGTCCCGTACGCGCCGGTCAGGCCGTCGCGCGGTCGGCCGGCGCCGGGTCCGTTGCCAGGCGGGCGTGCAGATGCTCGTCGTGGTACACCCCGTCGCCGTAGCGGTAGGACTGGCGCAGCGTCCCCTCAAGAAGGAAGCCGCAGCGGTGGGCCACCCGGCAGGAGGCCTCGTTGCCGACGGCGTGGGCGATCTCGATCCGGCGGGCATCGGCGGTGCTGAAGGCCCAGTCGGTCACCGCCGTCGTCGCTCTGGTGGCCACGTTCCGTCCGCGGGCGGCCGGGAGCGTCCAGTAGCCGATCATCGCGAGGCCGTCCGCGCGGTCGTCCCAGCGCAGTCCGACGGCGCCCAGGACCGCGCCGTCGGCCGCGCCCAGTACGGCGAAGTCGGCGGCATCCCCGCGGTCCCAGCCGCCCTCGCGCAGCTCCAGCCGCGCCATGGCCTCGGCGCGATCGGCTGCCGGGAAGGGGTTCCAGCGGGCGATCAGCGGGTCCGCGGCGGCGGTGACCAACCCGTCCAGCATCGCCTCCAGGTCGGCGCCCTCCCGGCTCCAGGGGCGCAGCAGCAGGTCTCCCAGGTCGAGCGTGGCGCGGACAAAAGTCCGTCGATCGGCAGTCGGCGGTATGGATGTGGAGGCACTCATACCCCCCTTCCTACGTGCCTCTCCCGCCCCACCACCAGCGAATTTCCACCGGTCACGGACGGGGCGGCTCCGCTCAGCAGACCTCGCCCGGCCCCGACGCCGTCGCCCGGAGCAGGTCCCGCACCAGGTCGTAGTCGATGGCCTCCGCCTTGCGGAAGCGCAGGCAGCCCTTCCCCATGTCCTGTCCGGCCAGCCGTTCCGCGAACGCCTCACGCACGTCACCGCGCATCAGGTAGAAGGAGATGTACTGCTTCTGGGCGGCGAACGCGATCTCGACGGCGCCGTCCCGCTCGTACGCGGGCATTCCGTACGCCATGACCTCGTCGAAACCGGCGAGCTCCGTCCGGCACAGCCCCCGCAGCCTCTCCAGGGCGTCCCTGCGCTCCTCGGGCACCTCGGCCAGATACCCGGCCACGTCCTTCGCCTCGCTCCGCACCATGTGACGAGGCTATGCCCGCCCTGTGTGTCTGTCGCCCGGCCCGGACCCCGGCCCGGGGCCCTTCGTTCGGATCGAGCCGGGGTACGCGACCCGGCCCGATCCGAACGGGAGGCCCTACCCGGCCCCCTTGGCTGCGCATTCCACCCAGAGCAGTTTCCCGCCCTGCCCCGGCAGTCCGGTCCCCATGGGGCGGGCGCCCCAGCTCTCCGCGTAGAGGGTGACGAGGTAGAGCCCGCGTCCGCGTTCGGCGAGCTCTTCCGGTGCTTCGGCGCCCCAGCGGAAGGGGGCGGGGATGTGCGGGTTGGTGTCCCACACGCTCAGCCGGATACGGCTGCGCCCGGCGTCGCGCAGGCGCAGGGAGTAGGCCCCCGAGGAGTACAGGTACGCGTTGGTGACCAGCTCGCTCGCCAACAGCTCCGCGATCTCGGTGAGTTCGCGCATGCCGTGCACGCGCAGGACGGTGCGCAGGGTGGAGCGGGCCACGCCGGGAGCGCGGGGATCCTGCGGGAGTTGGAGGGTGTACGCCCAGGGCGGGGATACCGTGGCACTGACCATGGAAGTCTCCGATCACGGAGGAAAGTTGGAGGGTGCGCTTCGAAGTGCCCGGTGACGAGACCGCTCCGTCGAGCGGGGTACTTCCGGGCGAGTGGCCTGAGCCCGACAGTAGAACGCAACATGGAATACATTCCATGAACTTCATGAATTACATGACAGATACCCTCGTGTGGGTGACCGAGCCGGGGAGCGAGTGATGTCATCCAGCGCCACACCAACAGCCCGCCGCCAACGACTGGGCGCCGAACTCCGCAAGTTGCGTGAGCGCGCCGGGATCACCGCGACCGAGGCCGCGAGGCTCCTCGGCGGCAACCAGGCACGCATCAGCAACATCGAAGCCGGCCGCTACGGTGTCAGCGCCGAACGGGTGCGCACCCTGTCCTGCCACTACGGCTGCTCGGACCATGAGCTGGTCAACGCCCTGGCCGCCATGACAGGTGACCGCTCGCGCGGGTGGTGGGAGGAGTACCGCGGGACCCTGCCCGCGCCGCTTCTCGACCTGGCTGAAATCGAGCACCACGCCCACAGGCTGCGAACAGCGGTCACCGTACATGTCCCCGGCCTCTTCCAGACCGCGGAATACGCGCGCGAGATCTTCCGCCAGGATGTTCCCGCGCTGTCGCCTCCCGACATCGAGCACCGCATCTCGTTCCGTATCAAACGGCAGGCCGTGCTGTTCCGGGAATCACCGGCACCGCACGAGGCCGTGGTCCACGAGGCCGCCCTGCGGATGCAGTTCGGTGGCCCGAAGGTGACCCGCAAGCAACTTCAGCACCTCCTCGACCTGGGCGAACGCGACCACGTCACCCTCCGGGTCATCCCTTTCTCCGCCGGAGTCCTTGCCGGGTCGGGTCAGTCGATCTACTACTTCGTCGGCCCGGTCCCCCAGCTCGACACCGTCAACCTGGACCAGTCCCACGGCCCCGTCTTCCTCGACGCCGAGGTCCAGTTGAAGAAGTACCGCGTTCTGCTCGGCCGCATGGAAGCCACCGCGCTGACCCGGGAAGAGTCCAGAAATTTCATCCACAACATCGCCCGCGACCTGTGAAGGAACCCACGATGCCCGCTCCCGCCTGGCAGAAGTCGTCCTACTGCGCACAGGGGAACTCCTGCGTACACATAGCCGCCCCCTCCCCCGGCACCGTCCAGCTCACCGAGAGCGGCGACCCCACCGGGGCGATACTCCGCACCACACCCGCCGCCTGGGCCGCCCTCGTACGCACCATCAAGGACAACCGCGCCCACGGCTGACGTCCCCGCTCTCCTCGCCTGGATCCGCGCCGCCCCCGAGGACGAGGAGGGCCCCGGCCCCTGGATCGAGATCGCCTTCGGCCCGGACGAACTCGCCCACGTTGCGATCGGCACCGCGGCGGGACCGGGCTGCTCGGCCTCGCACGCTTGATCACACCTCACACGCTTGCAGTACTGCTGTGGGCCACCGCGACGCAGCGCATCGGAAGGACGGCAGCACTCCTTCAGCGGTGACGCGCCGAAGCGAGCGGAAGAGCGGACAGGTCCCACGGGCCGACGGAAACACGGAAGCGCACCCCGGAACGACGCCGCTCGGCTTGCCTGCCGAGTCTTCACGCGCAGCATGGGCCCTCCGGCCCAAGGACGACTCACCGGACAACACCGATACACAGCAGTCAGGCCGGTTCATTCACATGAGCGGCGCTCCCGGCATGCCCGGCCGCGCACGGCGGCACGCCGAACCGATTCTCCGATCACGTGTCCGCCCATCGCGCCCCGGGCATGATCCACAGCATGAACGACGACCCGGGCCGGATACTCCGCTGGAACTTCTTCATCGGCGGACACCTGAGCGCCTCGGTGCCCGTACGCCTCGTCGAGCGCACCGAAGCGGGGCAGCTGGTGTGGATGGAGGCCGGCACACCGATGTGGCGTACGAAGCTTCCCCGCGGAGCGCACTTACGGGACATCGCCCCGCACGACCGCCCGACCGACGGCTACCCCGTGGTCGCCGGCCGGTGGCCGATGGGCAACGCGCTCTTCTACCAGCCCACCGGCGCCTCGCACTCCGTTCTCTGGCTCTTCGGCCGCAGACAGAAGTTCCGTGGCTGGTACGTAAATCTGGAGCACCGGGTCCACCACGGTGACGACATCGACATCACCGACCACGAACTCGACATCAACGTGGCGCCGGACCGGAGCTGGCGGTGGAAGGACGAGCAGTCCTTCGCCGAGAAGACCGGTGACCCGGCCTACTGGTCGGCCGACGAGGCATCGGCCATCCGGAGCGAGGGCGACTCGGTCGTACGGCTCGCCGAGGCCGGAACGTTTCCCTTCGACGGCACCTGGTGCGATTTCCGACCGCCGCCGAACTGGACGACACCACCCCGGCCACCCGTCCCGCGCCACCCCCTGCTCTGACCCGGCCAGGCGGCGGCCGGGCGCCGGCCGGGCCCTGCGCGAAGGTCTCGGCCAGGGTGGCGGGATGGCATTCATTGCCCGAGGTCACCCCCCGTGATACACAGAGTAACCATACGTATTCGGTCATACTCCGATTCGATCCGCAGGTCAGGGCGGTCAGACCGGTCAAACGTACGAGATCCGGGTAAAGAGAGCCGCCAAGCCGTCGTACGAGAGCAGTTTCATCAGCGAAGATAGAGAGCGACCCGTGTCGTGTGGCAGGGGCAATGAACTACCCAACAGGGGCGGTGACTTACATGATCCTGGCAGCTGAAAAGGGCGACATCACCACCATCATCGGCGGAATCGCCCCGAACTGGGGACCGTTCGGGACCTTGGGCAACGAGGCCCGCGTAATGATCGAGGTCGTGATGGCCATTGCCATCCTGCTCTGCCTCGGCATCGCGGTCTGGGGCGCGGCGAAGCAGCGCATCGGTGCCACGGCACTGCGCGACACATTCAGCGCGGAGCAGGGCAAGGGGCTGATCGTTGCCGGTCTGACCGGTGTGTTCATCATCGGATCCCTGGGAACCTTGTTCACCATCGTCTACGGGATGGCCGTCTGACCGGCTGTCATTCCACGCCAGGGGCCACTCCAGCCCGTCCCCACACCATCCGTCCGTCGTGCCCACCGGCAGAGGTTGCGTCTCCCTGATGTCGAGTCACCACACCGCGCCCGCGCGGGAACCCGCACGGCTACCGTCGTACTACCCGGTTCAGGAAACGGTTGAGGGGGAGTACGCGGCATGAGTCCCGGCGACGAGAGAGGCTACGGCAGCGGTTCGAGCCGTACGGACGATGGATACAGCACCATCGGCGGTACGCGCCAGACCCGTACCCGCCTTCCCGACGGCGAGGGCGGCGACGGCTACGGCACCCCCCGCCGTCCCGTCCGCAGCTCCCGTTCCCTCGTCACGGTGGTCGGCGTGGTCGTCCTCCTGATCGCGGCTATCGCCTTCGCCAACATGAGCGGAGGCGGAGGGGACGGCAACAACGGCCGCTCGGGAAGCTCCGGTACCAAGCCGGACTCGTCGTCCACAGCGGCCACGGGGACGAAGCCGGTGACGGGGAAGAACGGTTCGATTCCGTCGGGGTTCGCCCATGACGAGCAGGGGGCGCAGAGCGCGGCGTCCAACTTTGCAGTGGCGCTGGGCTCCGTCGGGATGTTCAAGAAGGACAGCCGTCACGAAATCGTGAACACGATCTACACGTCTGAGGCTGCGGAAAAGCTCAAGGGGCCGCAGGACGCCGCGTACTCTGCCAATTTCCTCGGAAAGCTGGGCCTGGACCCCGATGGCAACGCACCACAGGGCAGCGTGTTCGTCTCGCGGACCATCCCCGTGGGAACGAAATTGGAAGCCTTTGAGGGCGATACAGCCAAGGTCTCGGTCTGGTACACGGGGCTGATCGGCATGTCCGGGCCAGAGTCCACGGATCCCGTAAGAACCTCGTGGAAGACCTGGACCGTTCAACTCAGCTGGACAAGCGATGGCTGGCGGGCTGTCAGTGACGCTCAGAAGGATGGGCCGGCTCCGGTCCCGGGAGATGTCGCCGCTTCCAGCTCGGAAGAGATCAGCAAGGCTGTCGAGCAGTACGGAGGCTTCACTTATGCCAGGTAGCCCTCGCCGCCGAACCCGCTCCACCGTTGCCGTGATGGTGGCAGTGCAGACAGCCCTTGTCGCCTTCTCAGCTCGCGCGTTTGCTGCTCCCAGCCCGTCTCCATCTCCGAACCCGAGTAAGAGCAACAACGCCTGCGACCTGCTGATCGGCCCTGCCAAGCAGTACTGCGAAGACGGCGACGCAGGCGCCCCCTCCAGCGTCCCCAGCAGCCCCGACAACTCCCTCGACCCCCTCTCCTCCCTCGCCCGCGGCTGCGCCGACGCCGCCGCGTGGATCGTCGACAAGCTCAGCGACGCGGTGAAGAGCACCGCCAACGTCGACTTCACGAACACCAAGTTCCTCCAGCAGTACGCGATCGTCTTCGCCGCCTCCACCGTCCTCACCCTCGTCCTGTGGCTGCTCGCCGTGGCCAAGCGCGCCATCCGCGGCGTACCGCTGACCACCGCGATCTCCGAGGCCGTCGGGTTCCTCTGGCTGACGGTCCTCGCCTCGGCATTCACCCCGCTGATCCTCTACACGGTCGTCTCCGCGACCGACGGGGTCACCGAGATCATCGCCACGTCCTCCGGCGGGCAGACGGACGTCTTCTTCGGATCGTTCGCCAAGGCTCTCAAGAAGGGCTCCGACATCGGCGGCGGACCGATCATGCTGATCGTCGTCTCGCTGGTCTCGATCCTCGCCGCCGGCATCCTCTGGCTGGAGCTCGTCATCCGCGCCGCCCTGCTCTACGTCGGCGCCCTCCTCGGCACCGTCGTCTACGCGGGGCTCGTCGACAAGAACATGTGGGGCCACGTCCGCCGCTGGGCAGGCATCATGATCGCGGTGATCATGGTCAAGCCGGTCATCGTCGTGGTGCTCGGGCTGGCCGGCGCGCTCTCCCAGGACGACGGGCCGAACGCGTTCTCCGCCGTCGTGTCCGGCCTCGCCATCATCCTGCTCGCCATCTTCGCCTCCGCGATGATCTACCGGTTCGTCCCCGGCTTCGGAGACGAGATCCAGGGCGCCCGCACCAACCGCAAGCAGGCCACCGACGGCTCCCAGGCCGCCGCCATGATCAGCTCACCGGCCGCCCTCGTCTCCCAGGGCATCAAGACCCACAGCAGCCGCAGCGCCCAGAACAGCGGCGACAGCGGCAGCGGCGGCGGGGCCCGTCCGGCCAACGCGGTCAGCGGCGGTGTCGCCGCGCACAGCTCCCGGGGCTCCGGCGGCGGATCCGTCCCCTCCGCCACGCCTGCGCCCCGCAGCGGATCGGGACCGGCCTCCGGCACCCCCCACGGCAGCCGCTCCCCCCGAGGTGGCGGATCAGGCAGTTCAGGTAACAACAGCACCGGAGGTGGAGGGCGTTGACGACTCCGTCCCACACGATCGCGCCCCGCCGTACGTATCTCATCGGCCGCGCCCGGCCGAACGCGATCGTCGGCAAGAACCGCGAGACCGGCGAGATCGCACTGATCATCGCCGGGGCGTTCCTCGGCATGATGAGCGGGCTGATCGTCCCCTACCTGGGCCCGCGGATCGTGCTGCTCGTGGGCTTCCCCATCCTCGCCCTGGCGATCGTGTACCTCCCGTACAAGCACCGCACCTTCTACAAGTGGTTCGAGATCAACCGCAGCTACAAGCGCTCCCTGCGCCGCGGTACGACCTACCGCTCCGGCGCCATGGAGGCGGGCGTCGGCGCCGACGGGCGCGAGGTCGAGATCGGCCCGCCCCCCGGCATCGGCCGGATCAACTGGCTCGCCGCCCCCTTCGGACCGGACGAGATCGCCGTACTCCTGCACGCCGACCGCCGGACCGTCACCGCCGCGATCGAGATCGAGGGCCCCGGCGTCGGCCTGCGCGACAGCGAGGACCAGGAAGCCCTCGTCGACCGGTTCGGCACGCTGCTGAAGCATGTCGCCAACGGCGACGGCTTCGTCACCCGCATCCAGATGCTGGCCCGTACCCTCCCCGCCGACCCCGACGCCCACGCCAAGGACGTCGCCCAGCGCGGCGACCACACGTCCCCGGGCTGGCTGCGGGAGTCGTACGACCAGCTCCAGTCCATGGTCTCCACCTCCAGCGAGCAGCACCGCGCCTACCTCGTCGCCTGCATGCACTACACCCGCGAGCTGGCCGCCGAGGCCAACGCCATGGCCCGCGCCGCCCGCCCCGAGGCCGGACGCAAGCTCGACCGGGACGCGGGCCTCGCCGTCGTCATGGCGCGCGAACTCACCGACATCTGCGCCCGCCTGGCCGAGGCCGACATCCGGGTGCGCCAGCCGCTCGGCCAGAGCCGGCTCGCCTCCCTCGTGCACTCCATGTACGACCCCGACCACCCCATCGACCACATCCAGGCCATGACCAAGCGCAACGCCTGGCCGGCCGAACTCGACGCGGTCGAGCCGACGTTCCTCCAGGCCAAGACCCGCGAGTCGGCCACCCGCGCGCCCTGGTGCCACTCCACGGCCTGGGTGAAGGAATGGCCGATGACACCCGTCGGCGTCAACTTCCTGGCCCCGCTCCTCGTCCACACACCCGATGTGATCCGTACGGTCGCGGTCTGCATGGACCTCGAACCCACCGAGGTCGCCATCGAGCGGATGCTCACCGAGAAGACCAACGACGAGGCGGAAGCCAGCCGTCAGGCCAAGATGAACCGCACCGTCGACCCGCGCGACATCGCCGCACACGGCCGGCTCGACCAGCGGGGTGAAGACCTCGCGAGCGGCGCGGCCGGAGTGAACCTGGTGGGGTACATCACCGTGTCCTCGCGTTCGCCCGAGTCCCTCGCCCGCGACAAGCGGACGATCCGGGCCTCGGCCGGCAAGTCGTATCTCAAGCTGGAGTGGTGCGACCGTGAGCACCATCGCGCCTTCGTGAACACCCTGCCGTTCGCCACCGGCATCCGTCGCTGACCCCGGAACGACCGAGAGAACCGAGAGAAACGAGAGGGAGGTCGGTCACGCCATGCGAGATCCGCTGTCCGCGCTTTCGGACGCCTTCACCGCCTTCCTCTTCGGGAAGGTGGAGACAACAAGGCTGCCCGTCCGTACGTCCACCGGACAGGCCCAGGCCGTCTACCTGCCCACCGCGGCCCCCGGCCTCGGCGACTCCGGCGTGATCATCGGCCGCGAGGTGTACTCGGGCAAGGGCTACATCTACGACCCCTTCCAGCTGTACGGACAGCAGCTCCCCGCCCCGCACTGGCTGGTGCTCGGCGAGTCCGGCAACGGCAAGTCCGCGCTGGAGAAGACGTACGTGCTCCGCCAGCTCCGCTTCCGCGACCGCCAGGTCGTCGTCCTGGACGCCCAGGGCGAGGACGGCGTCGGCGAATGGAACCTCATCGCCCAGGAGCTCGGCCTCACCCCGATCCGCCTCGACCCGACCGCCGCGCTCAACGGCGGCATCCGGCTCAACCCGCTCGACCCCTCGATCACCACGACCGGCCAGCTCGCACTGCTCCGCACGATCATCGAAGTCGCGATGGGACACGGCCTGGACGAACGGTCCGGCTTCGCGCTGAAGGTCGCCCACGCCTACGTCAACGAGACGATCACCGACCGGCAGCCGGTCCTGACCGACATCGTCGACCAACTCCGCCACCCGGAGCCCGAATCCGCCGAGGCGATGAACGTCGACATAGACGATGTACGGGCCTGGGGCCTGGATGTCGCCCTCGTCCTGGACCGGCTGGTCGACGGTGACCTGCGCGGCATGTTCGACGGGCCGACGAGCGCCGGCATCGACCTCGACGCCCCGCTGATCGTCTTCGACCTCTCGCACATCGACCGGAACTCGATCGCCATGCCGATCCTGATGGCGATCGTCGGCGTCTGGCTGGAGCACACCTGGATCAGGCCCGACCGGAAGAAACGCATCTTCCTGGTCGAGGAGGCCTGGCACATCATCAACTCGCCCTTCGTGGCACAGCTCTTCCAGCGCCTGCTGAAGTTCGGCCGACGGCTGGGTCTGTCGTTCGTGGCCGTCGTCCACCACCTCAGCGACGTCGTCGACGGAGCGGCGGCGCGGGAAGCGGCGGCGATCCTCAAGATGGCGTCCACCCGCACGATCTACGCCCAGAAGGCCGACGAGGCCAGAGCGACGGGACGCGTGCTCGGCCTGCCCCGATGGGCGGTCGAGATCATCCCGACCCTCACCCCCGGCATCGCGGTCTGGGACGTCAACGGCAACGTCCAGGTGGTCAAGCACCTGATCACCGAGGCGGAACGCCCGCTGGTCTTCACCGACCGCGCGATGACCGAGTCCTCGGCGGCCGAACTCGTCCCGGAGGACGTACGCGCCGCCGAGCTGGAGGCGGAGGAGCGCGCGGCCCGGATCGAGCACCAACAACGGCTGAACGAGTCGTCCGAGTCAACGGTGGCCTGACATGGCGGGGCGTGGCGAGGTACGTACCGGGGGCAGTGGAGGCGGCGGTATCCCGGACGGACTGCTGATAGGGCTGCTGGCCTTCCTGCTCGGGCTGACGCTCCTGGCCTGGACGGCCACCGGCCTGGCCGGACTCTTCGCGCACGGCGCCTGGCCGGAGGGGGTCACCCTCGCCGAGACCCCGCTGGCGATGCGTCGACTCGTCACCGCTCCGCACGACCTCCCGGCCGCCTGGCCGAACACCCCGGCGGACGCGCTCTCCGGGTACGGCCTGTTCTGGGGCCTGTTCATAGGCGAACTGATGGTGCTGGTTGTGCTGACGGTGTTCGTGCTGGGCGTGGTGGCCCGCTGGCGAGCGGTGCGCGCGCGCCAACGCGAGGGGCGGTACAGCGGCGGGGGCACGGCCGGGGACGGGGTCGAGGCCGTACGGTCCGAACAGCACGAGCCCCGTACCGAACCCCGTACCGGGGCCCCGCCACACCGCCATCCGGTACCCACCCCCGCACCTGCTCCTGCTCCTGTGCCGCAGCCGCAGCCGCAGCCGCAGCCGCAGCCGCAGCCGACGCTCCAGCACCCGGCGGTCACACCCGCCCCACCGGTGCCCCCTGCCCCAAAGTCACCTCTCGTACCCGCGCCCACCCCCGTGGAGCACGTACCGTCCGACACCGATCCGCTCCCCGCCCACGCCGCCGCGCTCCCCACGCCCCGCACCCCCCTCGTCGTGTACGGGCCGGCCGCCACCCGCCGCCCCACCGTCGTCCAGGCGGTCCTGGAGGCCGACGGACCCGCGCTCGTCGTCACCTCCGACCCCACCGTCTGGGCCGAGACGAAGGACGCCCGCGCCAAGATCGGTCCGGTCCTCGTCTACGACCCGGGCCACCTCTGCGACACCCCGGCCCGCCTCCACTGGTCCCCCACGGCGGGCTGCGAACAGCCCGACACGGCCGCCGCGCGCTCCACGTCGCTCCTCGCCCCGGTCCGGCCGCAGGCCCGTATCGACGCGACGACGGCCGACACCGCGGAGACACTCCTGAAGTGCTGGCTGCACGCCGCCGCCATCGACGGCCGCCCCTTCCGCCAGGTCCACCGCTGGGCCCTCGGCGGCAGCGCCCACGAACCGGTGCGCCTGCTCCGCACCCACCCCAAAGCGGCCTCCGGACTCGCGGGCCTGCTGGAGTCCGCACTCACCGCTCACCCCGAACGCCGTGAAATGGCACAGGAGCTGACGGTACGGGCGTTCGCCGCGCTGTCCTCGGTCCACATCCGCGATGCCTGCACGCCCAACCGGGCGGATTCGCTCGTGCTGGAATCTTTCACGGACGAAGGGGGCACCCTCTATGTGGTGGGTGAACCGATCGAGGATCCCCGCTCGGGTCCCGGGGCAATGCCCCTGCTCACGGCACTCGCCTCGCACGTGGTCGAGCACGGCCGCCGCATGGCCGCACGGTCAACCGACGGTCGGCTCGACCCACCAATGACGCTCGTGCTCGACGACGTCGCCGCGGTGGCACCCCTCCCCCGGCTCCCGGAGCTGCTGTCGACCGGCCAGGCCATGGGCCTGCCGACCCTGGCCCTTCTCCGCTCCCGTGAGCAGGCCCGCGCCCGCTGGACACAGGACCTCATGGGCTCACGGTGAGTGGGCTCACGCTGACCGGCCGCGCGCTGAACGGCCTCGCGCTGACCGAACGACCCCCACGCGCCGCCTACGCCGTCGGCCGCCCCACCGCGTACTCGAGCTCCCGCGCGGAAGGGTCGGCCGGCACGGGCACCGTATGCCCGGTGGCCGCGAACCCGATCCGCCGATAGAGCGCCGCGGCCCGCGCGTTGTCCTCGTGCACATACAGCCGCACCCGCTCGATCCGCGGCTCACGCAACGACCACGCCCAGTCCGTCCCGGCCCGGAACAACGCCTCCGCCAGGCCCCTGCCCCGCGCCTCGGGCCGTACGAACACACCGACCACATGGGCCTGGTGAACGTCGACCGCCTCCCCGAACCGCACCTCCTCGCCCGACCGCTCGATCAGCACGGTGACGCCGCCGTCCCACCGCCCCTCGGGCCCGACGGCGACGAACTGCCGCACATCGCCCTGCCCGCTCCCGGAGGCGCCGAGCGCCCGGTCCCGCCAGAACTCGTCGGGCTGCGCGGCGCTCTGCGCGTACGTCTCCACGAACGCGATCGGCGCAGCCGGGTCCTGCAGGGCGGTCAGCCGCAACTCCTTGACCAGAGGCCACTCATCGGCGCGTACCGCTCGAATCACATGCTCCATCCGTCGATCCTCTCCGCGGGCACCCGACCTGCGCAATCAACATCCACCGGGCAGGGCGTCGTCGTACCCCGGTACTACCCGCCCCACCACATCCCGCCCCAGGTCCGACGCCCGACGCACGCCCCCTCCGTAGCGTCGACCGCATGATCAGGGCATACGAACTCACCAAGAGGTACGGAGACACCACCGTCGTCCACGGGCTCGACTTCACGGTCCGGCCCGGCACCGTCACCGGATTCCTCGGACCGAACGGCGCCGGAAAATCGACGACCATGCGCATGCTGCTCGGCCTGGACGCACCCACCCGAGGCCGCTCGACGATCGGCGGACGGGCGTACGCCGCCCACAGCGCGCCGCTCACCGAGGTCGGCGCGCTCCTGGAGGCCCGTTCCGTCCATCCCGGCCGGACCGCCTTCAACCACCTCATGGCGCTCGCCCACACCCACGGCATCCCGCGCCGCCGCGTGGAGCATGTCCTCGATCTGGCGGGGCTGAACACGGTCGCCCACAAACGGATCAAGGGCTTCTCGCTCGGCATGGGCCAACGCCTCGGTATCGCCGCCGCGCTGCTCGGCGATCCGGCCACCCTCATCCTGGACGAGCCGGTCAACGGCCTCGATCCGGAAGGCGTGCTGTGGATCCGCAACCTGCTGAGGTCCCTGGCCGAGCAGGGCCGTACGGTCCTCGTCTCCTCACACCTGATGAGCGAGATGGCCCTCACCGCCGACCATCTGATCATCATCGGCCGAGGCCGGCTCCTCGCCGACATGACGGTCGCCGATTTCGTGGCCACCGCGGGCGGCGCGTCGGTGAAGGTCGTGACCCCGCGCGCCCGAGACCTGCGCGAGCTCCTCACCGGCCCCGGCATCGAGATCGCCTCCCGCCCGGCCTCGGCCCCCGACGAGCTGGAGGTCCACGGCACGGACGCGGCACACATCGGCCGCACGGCGGCCGCCCATGCCATCCCCCTGCACGAACTCACCCCGCGGACCGCCTCCTTGGAACAGGCCTTCATGGACCTGACCCAGGAGTCGGTCGAGTACCGGATCACCGCCCCCGAACCGACCGGAGCCCCCGCATGACGACCGCGATCGGCCACCCGGCCACCCGCCCGGAACGACACCCGGAAGAGAACCCGTACCGAGTCACAGCCACCCGGGTCCTGCGCTCCGAATGGCACAAGCTCCGGTCCCTGCGCTCCTCCTGGATCACTCTGGTCTCGGCGTCCGTCCTGGTGCTCGGCATCGGTGTGGTCATGGGCGCGACATACACCTCGGGCGGCGGCGATTCCGACGTGGACACGGTCGTCCTGGTGCTCTACGGCTCGGTGCTCGGCACGTTGTGCACGGTGGTCCTGGGCATCCTGGTGACCGCGGGCGAGTACTCGACGGGCCTCATCCGCGCCTCGCTCACCGCGGTCCCGCGCAGACTCCCGGTGCTGTGGGCGAAGGCGGCGGTCTTCACCGTCACCGTCTTCGTGGTCATGTTCACCACCGCCCTGCTGACCTTCGTCATCGCCCAGACGCTCCTCCACGACACCGACCAGGCGGCCTCGCTCGGCGACCCGGGCGTGTTCGGCGCGGTCGTCGGCAACTCCGCCGGCGTCACCCTGCTCAGCCTGATCGCGCTCGGGCTCGGCGCCCTGATCCGCTCCGTACCGGGCGCGATCGGCGCGTTCATCGGGGGCGTGATGATCCTTCCGGAGGTCCTCTCCATGCTGCCGTACGACGCGGTGAGGACCGCCGTCACGTACTTCCCCACCCAGGCCGCGGGCTCCCTCGGCTCCGCCACCCCGCTCCCGGGCGAGGCCCCCGTGGGCGGAGCCCTGCTCGCCCTGTGCCTGTGGGCCGGGACCACCCTGTGCGCGGCCGCGCTGCTGCTGGGCCGACGTGACGCATGACGCCGAGCCGGCCGCCCGTGAGGATGGACACGTGACGGACGACCACAAGGACCGGGGTACGAGCACCACCGCACTGACCGGGCATCTCCAGCACCTGCTGCAGCGTGTCCGCGCGTTCGACCTGCGACGGCCCGTGGTCTGGAACGGACTGCTCACCGCGTTCTGGGTGATCTTCGCCGTACTCGACTTCACCACCGGGGGCTGGCGCACCGTGGCCGGCAACCGGAACGCGCCCGAACCCGTGGTCCTGCTGATGAGCGTGGCGTTCTCCGCGCCGCTGCTGTGGCGCCGCACCCATCCGACGGCCGTGCTGGTGTTCATGACCCCGTTCGCCCTGATCAATGTCTGGACGGGGGCGCTCGTCCAGGCCGCCTACCTGCGGGAGATCGTCGTCTTCAACATCGCGCTACGGCTGCCCACGCGGGCCCTGGCGTGGGCGGGCGCCCTGGTGACCGTTCCGCTCGTGGTCGGCTCGGTGCGCTTCCCGCACAGTTGGGACCTGCTCTTCGTCCCCCACCTCTGGGCGTTCGCACTCGCGGCCCTGCTGGGGATCGTGGTCCGTACGCGCAAGGAGTACACGGAGGCCCTGGTCGACCGCGCCCACCGGCTGGAGCTCGAACGCGACCAGCAGGCCCGGCTCGCCGCCGCCGCCGAACGGACCCGGATCGCCCGGGAGATGCACGACATCATCGGTCACAACCTCTCCGTCATCACGGGCCTCGCGGACGGCGGCGCCTACGCGGCGGCCAGGAGCCCCGACCGGGCGGCCCAGGCCCTGGAGGCCATCGGCACCACGAGCCGGCAGGCTCTCACGGAACTGCGTCGTCTGCTCGGTGTCCTGCGCGACCACCCCGCCGAGGCGGACCGCGCCCCGCAGCCGACCCTCGACGACATGGACGCGCTTCTCACCGGCGTACGAACAGCGGGCCTCCCCGTGCACCTGAGCGTCCAGGGCACGCCTCCGCCGTCCCCGCCCACCGCGGGGCGGCAGTTGACGGTCTACCGAGTGGTGCAGGAGGCCCTCACCAATACGCTGAAGCACGGCGGCACCGGCCCGTCGCTGACCGCGGAGGTCACGCTCACCTACCGGGCGAAGGAGCTGGAAGCCCTGATCACGGACACCGGCACCACCCGGGACGGACCCGAGGGCGGCGGGCAGGGAATCACCGGGATGCGCGAACGGGCATCCCTCTACGACGGCACACTCGAAGCGGGCCCACTGCCGACGCAGGCCACAGCCACGGCTCCGGTCACGGCCGGCTGGCAGGTACGGCTCCGACTACCCCTGGAGGACAGCCCCTCGTGACGACCGTGCTGATCGCGGACGACCAGCCGATGCAACGCTTCGGCTTCCGCATGCTGCTGGAGAGCCAGGACGACATGACGGTCGTCGGCGAGGCCGCCAACGGTCACGAGGCTCTGAGCCTCGTCTCCCGGCACCAACCGGACGTGGCATTGATGGACATCCGCATGCCGCTCCTGGACGGTATCGAAGCGACGCGCCGCATCATCAGGGCCGGTGCCCGCACGCGCGTCCTCATTGTCACGACGTTCGACCTCGACCGGTACGCGTACGACGGCCTCCGTGCCGGCGCCAGCGGCTTCCTCATCAAGGACGCGCTGCCCGAGGAACTCCTCTCCGGCATACGGGCCGTGGCCAGCGGCGACGCGGTGGTCGCACCCAGCCTCACCCGCCGCCTTCTGGACGCGTACGCACACCATCTGCCGGCCGTGCCCGGTGGCCCCACCACGCTGGACACCCGCATCGCGAGCCTCACCGAAAGGGAAAGAGAAATCCTCACGGTCATCGGCCGGGGATGGACCAACACGGAGATCGCCGAGCGACTCCACCTCGCGGAATCGACGGTGAAGACACATGTGTCACGCATTCTCGCCAAGACGGGATCCCGCGACCGAGTTCAGGCAGTCATCCTGGCCTACGACACCCACCTGGTCACCGCAGGATGAACAACTGGTCGCCCCTGACCGAAAAGAAGAGGGGTAAACGCGGAAAAGCCCCGTGCCACAAGGACACGGGGCTTCCCGTAAAAGGAGTTCGGCGGCGTCCTACTCTCCCACAGGGTCCCCCCTGCAGTACCATCGGCGCTGAAAGGCTTAGCTTCCGGGTTCGGAATGTAACCGGGCGTTTCCCTAACGCAATGACCACCGAAACACTATGAAATAAACAACACCGGAACAACACGGCCGTTCGTTATTTCAGAACAAACACAGTGGACGCGAGCAACTGAGGACAAGCCCTCGGCCTATTAGTACCAGTCAGCTCCACCCGTTACCGGGCTTCCACATCTGGCCTATCAAC